>CAZBAN010000112.1:0-1767 GCA_964489895.1 uncultured Dehalococcoidales bacterium | reverse complement strand
GACCGTCGGTCCAGCCGTTTTCCAGGAAAAGGCGGTGCAGGTTTTCTTCCGTATCGGGTTCGAGCAGGCGCTCACGTTGCGGTCTTTTCCGGGCTTTGAAGGTTTTTTCAGCATCAGTCAACGGCTGTGTAAGAGCATTGATTATCTCCTCCGTAATCGGAATGCCGGTTACGGGGTCGTTTCCTTGAATATAGCCCTTGAGAATTTCACGGGACACCCATCCGACCGGGTAGGGCGGGTAAGTATAGCGTAGAGGAACACCGTGACTCTGGCAATCGCGTTCCATATAATCGGCAAAACGTGCACTTACGACAGGAGCTGTCGGTATGTCGTAATCGTTTTCCATGGTGCGTGAAAAATCGCCGATACTCGGCGCACATCCGTCTCAGCCACCGACGCCGAAGACCACGGCGTCACCGTTTTTCTTTATCTCCTGCCACAGTTCCGGTTCGTCGGTAGCCCACCCCAGCTTTTTATCGCGCAATACCGTCTTTATATCGGGGCGGTTTTTTGAGAACCAGTCCTGGAGTTCCTCCAGGAATTCCCTGGAGCCGGGGAATGTGACATTAACCAGGTAAACAGTCTTACCTTCCAGGGTGTCGAGTCTCTCCGCCATCTTCAACGTACTCAGGCGTTCAGCCGTATCTCTCGGCTGATAGGTGGGGTCGTGGATGGCAGACATTGGTGAGTCCACATCAAGCCGTTTTCCGAAGATACCGCTTGGCTGACCGACAGGGTCAAGTACCACAATTTTATTACTCATTATTTTCCTCCTCTAAATGAATAAATTCCTCTACCTCATAAACTATTCTGAATTTTTCAGGCAATGACACCTTCTTTTTCCAGTTCGGCTACTTCCTCATCCGATAATCCCAGGATACCCTTGAGAACGTAATCGTTGTTCTCGCCCAGTAGCGGGCCCTGCCTGACCCGTAATGACAGCCGATAGAAAGGCGCACCTCTGGTTACGTATCTTTTCGTTTCGGGTGACTCTATCTCCCAGAAAAATTCGCGTTGTTTCAGGTGCGGGTCACGCAGTATCTGGTCCTCGGCGGTTTCCACCACTCCAGCGGCAACCCCAGCCGCCTGCATCAGGTTCATCACCTCTTCGGTTGTGCGGTTTTTCGTCCACTCATTTACCAGTTTATCCAGTTCCTCTTCATTTTCTTTGCGTGATACGAGAGATGAGAATCTGACATCTCCGCCCAGCTCCGGATTCCCGATAACTTTACAGAACCTCTGCCATTCATCATCGGTAAAAACAGAAATGGCGCACCATCTGTCTTCGCCCTGACAGCGATAGGCATTGTGGGGTGCAGCGTACGGAGACTGATTGCCCATTCTACCTGCAATCCGACGGTTTACCGTGTAATCGAGGATAGAAGTCGCCTGGAACTGGAGACCGGGTTCATATTGAGACATATCAATGAACTGCCCTTTGCCGGTACGACGTCTGTACTCGAGAGCGCCCAGTATAGCTATAATGTTGTACCGGGGAGCAACAAAATCGGTATATGTGCCCACCCAGGCGGGTTCTCCATCCGGCCATCCGGTAATGTGATTGAAACCAGCCAGAGCCGAAAGCTTATGTCCCGAAGCAGCATGCGCGTAATGCGGACCGGTCTGCCCCTGCATACAGGTGGACAGGTAAATGATATCCGGCTTGATTTTCCTGATATCTTCGTATCCAAGACCTCTGTTGGTCAATTTCCCACCCGCCATATTCTCCACAAAAATATCGGCGGTGGCTATCAGTCTGCGGGCTAA
>CAZBAN010000111.1:0-2083 GCA_964489895.1 uncultured Dehalococcoidales bacterium | reverse complement strand
AGCAGTTGACGGATAGGGAAAGGGAAGTGCTTAAACTTGTTGCCGAGGGACACGCCAGCCGGGAAATCGCTGAAATGCTCATCGTCAGCCCCAAGACCGTGGAGTGGTACAAGAGCAGTCTGATGAAAAAATTGAATATTCACAGCCGGACCGACCTCATCAAGTTCGCCATTCGCAAACGGGTTATAACCATATAGCGACATAATTTAGACCCCACCGGTATATTTGCTTCAAACCTGGGAATATCCAGTACTTTTACCGGATGTAAATCAGGGTGTTTCCCAGTCGATATTCCCCTCAAAAGAACTCTTCTTTCTGGTGCATTTCCTATTGGCAGGCTAGAACAATTGAGCGCCATAATATATAAAGCTACCAACTGCCGCTGCTTGAGAAGGGCCGAGGTATTTGCTGATGGACATAACAGCAAAAAGGCATCCGGATATGCAGCTAGAAAGCTCTCCTGACCACAGCCTAGTGCCTCCCTGCCAGTCCGCCTGTCCCCTGCATATGGATATCAGGGAATATGTCAGTCTGGTTTCTCAAGGGAGGATTATGGAAGCGCTGCAGGTTATCAGGACAGGCAACCCGTTCCCTGCTATTTGTGCCTACGTATGCACTCATCCATGCGAAGACGCCTGCCGGCGCTCTCAAGTAGACAAACCTATTGCCATTCGCGCCCTGAAGAGATTCGCCGTGGAATTTGGTGGTGATCGGATGGTGTGGGCTGAAGCGGAGACCAAGCACAAAGAAAAGGTGGCTGTCGTTGGCTCCGGCCCGGCCGGTCTGGCCTGCGCCTATTATCTTAGAAAACTTGGCTACTTAGTAACCATCCTCGAAGCTCATTCGGAACTCGGAGGCATGCTTCGTGTTGGCATTCCCCAGTACCGGCTCCCACGCGAAGTCCTGGATATTGAAGTCCAGAGGTTAACACATATGGGGGTTGAAATCCGAACCAACACCCGGGTAGTGTCCTTGGACCTGCTATTTGAGCTTGGTTATAAAGCTATCTTTGTCACCATAGGCGCCCATCAAAGCCTTAGAATGGGAATTGAAGGCGAGGAGAGCCCGGGTGTGATAGACGGGGCGACCTTTCTACGAGAAGTAAATCTGGGGCTCAAGCCGTCTTTAGGGAGGCGGGTTGCCGTGGTGGGTGGGGGGAATGTGGCCATCGATGCGGCCCGGACGACAACCCGCCTCGGTGTAAAAAGTGTAAGTATCCTTTACCGTCGCAGTCGGGCCGAGATGCCTGCTGACCCCAAAGAGGTAGAGCAAGCCATTGAAGAAGGGATAGACATCAAATATCTGGTGACGCCGACTAAAATACAAAGGAAAAACAAGAGACTAGGCGTAACCTGTATGAGGATGGAGCTTGGTGAAGCGGACGAAAGCGGTCGGCAGCGCCCTGTTCCGATCAAAGACAGCGAGTTCGTCGAGGAGTTTGACACCTTGATTGCGGCGATTGGGCAGGCACCGCAGACACCGGACGATTTCGGGGTACGCCTGGGCAGGGGGAGCACGATTCAGGTCGACCCGAGGACGCTTACCACCAACAGGGTCGGCGTTTTTGCCGGAGGTGATGCTGTTACCGGGCCAGCTACGGTTACCGAGGCATTAGCGGCGGGTAGACTGGCCGCGTCCCGCATCGATGACTACCTCCAGCATAGATACCCACTCCCAGATAGAGAGGGCAGGGAAGAACTGACGGGAGATCTTCTGCCGAAAACGATAGAAATGATAAGAAAAATCGAGCGGATCGAGCCACCGAGTTTAACCATCGAATCCAGGGCAAAGGACTTCAGGACAGTCGAGCTTGTATATGGTTGGGAAGAAGCTGTTAACGAAGCCAGGAGATGTCTCCGGTGCGGTGTGGGTGTGGAGATCCTTTTCCAGGACAAGTGCGCTACTTGCCTAACCTGCTTGAGGGCATGCCCTTATCACGTGCCTTACCTGGATGAAAGCGGTAACGTCCGGATACCGGCCGACCAATGTCAGGCCTGTGGTATCTGCGTTGAGGAATGTCCCGCCAAGGCAATCGTCTTGAGAAAGCCATTCGACCGGCGTCAGGTAACCGAAGAACTTACTC
>CAZBAN010000110.1:0-2177 GCA_964489895.1 uncultured Dehalococcoidales bacterium | reverse complement strand
TATTGAACGTTGATATGCCCAGTAAAGCCGGGAATTTCCCTCTGCCATCCGGTCTGAAGATGTCCACACTGATTTTGACACCGTCACTCATGGTAATGGGTACATCATACTCGGAGATTATTTCATACTCTCGTTTTGATATCTTTCCGTCGCCAAAGATAGCATCCATGATTCATACTCCTCTCTTGAACCCTGATTATTTTATTCCAAAACATATTTATATTTCAATTGCTCCGAAATACCAGGGCTATCAGCCATATCGTTCCTTTCAGCCTGAAGAACGTGTATTTTCCGTATTGACAAACATCTCCTGACGACATAGACTGTATATCCAAACTAAAAAAACGAGTAGTAGCCCTGGAGACCTGCTCAAAGGATTCAGGATCATGGAACGCTATACGTTAACCCAGGAAGGGAGGGCCAGGTTCCGGAGAATGGAGACGAGGGCGCATATCGATGCCTCCGCCGTGACAAGCGATTTCAAACTGCTTCACTATTTTTACGAACACGGGGCGGCGAGCGTTGAAGAGATAGAAGATTATACCGGACTTTCCTGGAGCGCCGTGGTCAATGAAATTGGAACCCTTATGAACCGGGGTTATATTGAAGGGTTGCCCGAATAGCGGCCGTCCATAAATCATTCAAAACTTGTCTTTAAGCGTATCGTATGTCTCCGCCAGCGCCTGCGGCACCACCCTGATATCTGGCAGGACGGTGACGAAGTTGGTATCGCCCAGCCATCGGGGCACGATGTGGCTGTGAAAATGGTCCTCGATGCCGGCCCCGGCCACTTTCCCGATATTCGCGCCGATATTGAAGCCGCCCGGTTTAAAGGTCTCTTTAAGTACCCGTATACACCGGCTGACCAGCTCGAAATGCTCATTACGTTCGGCGGCAGTAAGCTCTTCCAGGTCGCTGGTATGCCGGTAAGGCGCCACCAGCAGGTGGCCGGGATTATAGGGATAACTGTTCATCATGATAAAGTTCTTTTTACCCCGAAAGAGGATATAATTTCCCTTATCTTTATCCTCGGCAGGCAGGGCACAGAGGATACAGCCCGCCGGCTTTTTACTCCGGATATATTCAATACGCCATGGCGCCCAGATATATTTCATCGGTTTTCTCCTCACCGTTCGCTGTGTTATTTTATGCGGCGGATAACAGGTCCGTCAATGTTTGGCCTGGTACCGAGAGGTATGCTATAATATTGCCCGTATGACCAAGAGTAAAAAACCCGCTACGGCCACCGATAAGCCCCGTACCGACCTCCAGAGCTTTATCCAGAACGTCAACAAGAGAGATAAACTCAACGGGCTGAAAATTACCTTCGGATTTTCCAAGCGCAAGAGGAAGTAGCCAGCTGGTTCACCGTCTCCGCCCTTTCTTATCATCGAAAGGACTATCCACGGCGAAGTTTGGGCGGTAGTTCTCGGCCGATGCCATATCCTGCAGCCAGCCGTTTTCCATACCCAGCTTTTTCACCAGGGAAACCACCTCGTTATATTCTTCCGGGATGATTTTACGCGCCAGCTCGGGATAGCGACGGCCGGCGGCCTTATGGGCCGGATAATACTGGGACATAATGCTCACGGCCACCTGCAGCGAGACCTCCCGGACCAGCCACCCGAGCGAGTCCCCGCTGCCGGCGATGTCGCTGGGGAGTATCAGGTGACGAACAATCAGCCCCTTCTGGGCGATGCCCTCTGCATCCACCACCAGGTTGCCCACCTGCCGGTACATCTCCCGGATGGCGGCGCGGGAGACCTCAACGTAGCCGCGGACATGAGAGTATTTGCGCCCGTATTCGTTGGAAGCATAACGTAAGTCAGCCAGATAGATGCTGATTATCCCGTCAAGCTCTTGCAGAGTCTGGAGCGAGTCGTAGCTACTGGTGTTATAGACCAGGGGCAGGCGGAGGCCCCGCGGTACCGCTTCCAGTACGGCCCGCACAATCTGCGGCACGAAGTGCGAAGGCGTTACCAGATTGATATTGTGACATCGGAGCGCGTCCTGGAGGTAGAGCATACGCTCCGCCAGCACAGAGGTGCTGACTTCGTTACGCTGCTGGGCCTCCGGGTCCTGACTTATCTGGTGGTTCTGGCAGTAAACACAGCGCAGGTTGCAATTGCCGAAGAAGATCGTCCCGGAGCCACGCGTACCGGAGAGCACCGGTTCTT
>CAZBAN010000109.1:0-2289 GCA_964489895.1 uncultured Dehalococcoidales bacterium | reverse complement strand
ATCGTAATGTGATGAGAAATCCTCTTGGCTGGAGAGGGGAGTATTAGATAGAGAGTGGGATACAGGGGGTGAGTACAACAAGCATCCATAATTTAAAAGGGCTAACATATACCATAATTCCGAGGTGTGATACATTATAGGTGACAAACAAGGAAGGAAGAGTTAATATGGACAAAATTGACGCTGTAGCGGACATTATTCTTGAATCAAACAAAATAGTAATCTTTACCGGTGCCGGAATCAGCACGGAATCAGGCATTCCTGATTTCCGCAGTCCCGGTGGAATCTGGGACCAGTACGACCCCAATGAACTCACCTACCAGAAATTCCTGTCCAGCCAGGCAAGCCGGGAGAAGTACTGGGAACGCCAGAAACTACTCTGGCCAATAATCGCCGCCGCCATGCCCAATGCCGGGCACCTTGCCATCTCCGAGTTGCATAAAATGGGCAAGCTCGACTGTATTATTACCCAGGACGGCGATAGCCTACACCAGAAATCCGGCATTCCAGATGAAATGGTTATCGAGCTGCACGGCACCTGGACAAGGGCGCTGTGTCTCGGTTGCGGCAGGAAGTATCCAAGCGAGGACATACAGGTAAGGCTGGAAGCGGGTGAAAAAGTGCCTCTATGCGAAGAATGCGGCGGAATTATGAAACCGGACGTCATACAGTTCGGTCAGGCGATGCCGGAGAAAGAGACCAGTGAAGCCCAGAGAAGGGCTGCCGGCTGTGATTTACTGATGGCATGCGGCTCGTCTCTGGTGGTCTACCCTGCAGCCCAGATGCCGCTGCTGGCCAAGGATAAAGGGGCAAGGCTGGTAATCATCAATCTGATGTCGACACCCCACGACCGGTATGCCGACGTCGTAATAAACGAAAAGCTGGGGGAGACCCTCACGAAAATAATCAGGCGGGTCAAAGAAAATAGTAATATCCAGGGTTAGGAAGAAAAAGCTTCTTTGGTCCCCTTCGAGAAGATAAAAAAGCAGGCGATTAATATCACGCCGATAACCATAGCGGAGTCGGCTATATTAAACGTCGGCCAGATTCCAATATCAATAAAATCAGTCACAAAACCCCGCGAAAGCCGGTCAATCAGGTTGCCTATCGTGCCTCCCAGGATAAGTCCCAGAGCCAGATTGCTGAGCCAGGTGTTTAGAGACGGAAACCGGCGAAGGACCAGAAAAGTGAATAGCAGGACGATTACAATACCGACGATGGCAACTATCGTCAGTATGAAGTTCTGGTCCTGAAATAGACCGAAAGAAGACCCGGTATTCTGGACGTTGATGATGCGGAAAATTCCTGCCTCAAATATCGGCTGCTCTCCGGCATAGGACCTTATCCACGTCTTGGTAAGATTATCCGCAACTACCACCAGTGCGGCGGCAAGGAAAAAGAGTGCAGTCCACCACCCGTCCCGGCTAGACTCTTCCCTTCTCATTCTTTGCCTTACATTCTATGCACAGGCTCGCTTGAGGAAGTGCCTCCAGACGGTTGGCTGCTATCGGTTTACCGCAGATGTCGCACAGACCATAGGTCCCTTCCTCTATTTTATGTAAAGCGTGCTCTATATCAGCGAGTTGCTCTCTCAACTGCTTCTCCAGAGCAAGCCGTTTCTCCAGTTCGAGGCTCTCCGTAGCCTCTTCTTCTCTTTTACCGAATGGGCTACCCTCCCGCCTTACCTCGGTAGGGCGAGAATCGGTATCCATCTTGTTCATCTCCTCAAGCAAACGTTTTTGCTCATCCTCCAGACGAGAGCGAATTTGCTCGGTTTTGTCAGTCACTTCTTCTTCCTCCCGCTTAACCGCCGGCTCAAGCCAATCCGTTATTTTTTTAGATGTCAGCAGGTAAGCTATTAAACTTGAGTGCTTTTCCTGAAATAATAAGTGAAGTTTTAGTCCAGTCCAGCATTAAACGGTGCAGTCTAATGGCACCGACCACCTGCCCGTATAAAAGGCTGTTGATGAAAGCAGCCGGGGTAACGGGCATCGGCACGAGATACATGCCTTATAAGCCACGGTATCGTTCTTGAATTGCTGGAGCATTTCTCAGTTCGCTCTAATATAGACTAAATACAATAGATATGCCTTTCTAACACAGGCATATCTTATAGAGTAAAGAAGTATATCATACTTCCGTTATATTTTCAATGTCTCCTTTTACCCTATTATAAACAATTTGTCAACCTTACTGGTAATATTTTTTAATTTAACCGTAAGAGTTATATACAGATAATTTCAACTACTTGACAATCTGACTAATTTCTTATATGCTAATTGAAAATGA
>CAZBAN010000108.1:0-2585 GCA_964489895.1 uncultured Dehalococcoidales bacterium | reverse complement strand
TGAAAGGTTCGTCCGTGTTCATGTCTTTCTCTGTTAAAACGTATTCGCCGACTACTCGCCTGCCGCCTGTAGTACCGAGCTGCGGTGCCGTCTGCATAATGTAGCTCTTTTCATATCCCGGAACATATTTCTTCAGGAACTCCCACGTGATAAGCGCTCTTTTCCTAGTATCGACATCCACATACGTCATTTCTTCCACGTCGGTCTGGTCGTCGGCAGGTATATGAGGATGAAACCAGATCACGTTTTCCTGGTCCCTGAGGAGGCCGCGGAAATGCCCGGCAAACCCGCGTTTCGCCGTAAGTTCTTTCATCAGTTCTTTATATTTCTCAGGCTGGGCTGCCTTGAATTCATCCTCTTTTTTATTGTCGACATTCGTGATCCAGAAGCAGAAAGCCAGGTTGGCAATCCTGCTGGGACGCCTGATTCCCGTGATCACATCAGCTCCGGACGGTATCAGAAGATCGCCGTCACCGGTGGAATCGATTACCACCTTACCGAGTACTGCCTGCCTTCCTGACTTACTTTCGAAGATAACTCCCTTGACCCGATTCCCCTCCATGATGGGCTGAGTTCCCCAAGAGTGAAGGTAAAGCTTAACGCCTGCCTCTTTAATCATGTCGTTGAGCTCATCCTTTAGTACCTCCGGATCGACAAGGGCAGTATACAACACTACCTCTTTACCCAGTTTATTGTTTTCACGTATATAGAAGTGACGCAGACTGGCGTTGAGATATAAATCGACAACCTTCCTTTCGGAAGTGCCCCAATCATACTTTTTCGGATAGGAAGCAGCGCCTCTGGCGTCCATCCTGTCTATTATTTCCTGGACGATGCCTGCGATGTGCTGCCTGCCATAAATATCACCGAGGTTTGGTATGATATTAACCAACCCTCCCGTAGCCATTCCTCCAAGGTGTCCATACCTTTCGATAAGCACGGTATCCGCTCCCGCCCTTGCGGCGCAGACAGCGGCTCCTACTCCACCCGGACCTCCGCCGACCACCAATACATCAGCTTCATAACATACCTTTGTCTCCCTTGCAGGTTCGGATATCGATTTCACTGACAAACTCTTATTCATAATAGTACCTCGTTTCCATACTGATTAGGATATTCCATCATTCCGTAAAACGTGGAGCCCCTGGAATGGCATCGTTCAAGGGTGGTTTTACCGGCTCGATTTCAGAAGCTTCCGGTATCACCGGCAATAGCAGATGAGACGGCTGTTCAGAGTCGTGGTAGATGGAAATCTCTGCTTTTGCCGGAGACAGAGGTGTTTCCACGTATCCTGACGAACTGTCCCAGGTGGAGTACAAAGCGTCATCGCTGGCGATTTTCAGCCATATCCTGCATCCCTTTCTGAATGTCTTGAATACGGGCTGCATTTCAATCTGGAACTCGTAGACAGTGTCTGGCTTAATATCTTCGGGATTTTGAAAAGAGTGCCAGGGCATCCCCGGTCGGGACATACTCTTGTCGACCTGTCTGAACCTGGCTTTCAGAGAGCCCCAGCTCCATATCTGGACTTCCGGCGGTGTCCACGGGTCGTTTGCCTCCGGTTTAGTTTCGGGATTACCGGTTACGGGATTCAGGGGTACGCCTTCAGGAACCATCTCTCCCATCTTGACGAAGAACGACCAGTCGGAGGTTACTTCTTCAGTGGTAGAAGCATATAGAGTAAAACAGACAGGTCCCCAGACGGTGATGTCTTCTTCGAGCGGCTGAGATATGTAGGCAACATTTCTTTGCTTTTCAGGTTCAGTTAAGTTGCCTGCCAGACCGTATGAGGCTGTCAGAGCTGTATTCAGACTGAGATTATGATAGATGTCTGGTTTTTCCTTCCCCGGTGGAGCCTGGCTGATATTCCCATATGCCTCTTCTTCTGCGGTTCTCTCTCGCAGGTATAACTTCGTCCACTGTGTACGTTTCAGGGGGAATTCGTTTTCGTACCGCCATTTACCGGTTCCGTTGTCATAGATAGCCACTTCCGGCTCATCCATAATACCGGTATCGATTCCTTTAAGCCAGTAGTCCAGCCAGCGGAGAATGTGCTGGTTGAAGGAAGTAGTCTCGAATACCCAGGGTTGGTAGTTCTCGTTTGTCCATGGTGTGATTATCAGTTTCTTTGGCGATTTTATATCGGCGTAGGAACGCAAGTGATACATTGCGTGAAGTCGGTTGGGAGTCTGGACCAGGTTAAGCACCGGGGCTTTAATTTCATGAACATTTTTCCAGCCGCCGCCGTGTTCCCACCAGAACGGCCCATCCTCGGTATGGGAGAAGATTTCAGCGATGACGTTCATCGGTGGCTCCTTACCTTCGACAGGTCCCGGCCATATTGCAGCCATTGTCAGCCCCGATACCAGCTGCAGAACGAAAGGTCTGCGTAGAACTCCTCCCGGATAACAGAGCCCGCGGTAATTGTCAGTCGTTCCCAGCACCACCAGGGCTTTCAGGTGCGGGGGATTCAACGGGGCTGTTATCCACTGCATAACACCGTATCCGGAAGCGCCCATCATGGCAACATTGCCGTTGCACCAGGGCTGCGCAGCAATCCATTCGATGATGTCATAGCCGTCTTC
>CAZBAN010000107.1:0-2669 GCA_964489895.1 uncultured Dehalococcoidales bacterium | reverse complement strand
CCCCTCTCCAGCCAGAACCTTGATAAAGTAAAGAGGAGTCCTCCTGGCTGGAGAGGGGAGTAAAAATAGAGAGGGGGCGAAGCCCCCTCTCATAAATCTGTCCCCCTCTCACACAAAAATATATCAGCCCACAAATCAGGGAACTGTGTGAGAGGGGGACACAGGGGGTGAGTAACTCATATTATCCAGTGCAAACAGACCTAAAAGATGAGTCCCGAACCCTCTTCAATATTTGATAAACTTATTTCAGTGAATCGAGGTATTCTTTCAGCATACCGAGGGCCGCTTCGGCAGCGTCCTGCTTGTTTTGTTTACGGTCGTTGCCGAAGACATGCTTGCGGCTGTACGTGTTTATACCGTGCGACAGCCCGATGTAGAATAGTCCTACCGGTTTACCCGGAGTTGCTCCCCCGGGTCCCGCAATGCCGGTATCCGCCAGGCAGATGTCCGCACCCAGTACTTTCCTGCCGCCTTCCGCCAGTTCCTCTGCCGTCCGGGGACTTACCGAGCCGTATTTTTCAAGGGTTTCCTGTTTCACCCCGACCACTTTATTCTTGATTTCATTGCTGTAAGCGGTAATCGAGCCGAGATAATAGTCCGAGCTGCCCGCGATACTGGTTATACGATGAGAAATCAGCCCTCCGGTTGCCGATTCGACCACACCCAGGGTCAGTCCCTTCTGCCGGAGTATATCTCCTATCTCTTTCTCCAGATTACTCATAACCCTTTAAGCCCCTTATCGAGAGTACATAAAGTGTATTGATTATACAGAAATTAAGGTTTAAAATAAAGGCTAAACAAGCCTGAATGGAGGTAAACAATGGTATATTTAGCCTGGGTTCTGGGCACCCTCGGCGGACTGTCCGCGGTCATGGGTATTATCACGGCTACGGAAGCTGTACCGGCGTTCGAGCAGCTTCCGGCACCATTCACCGCGATGTTCTGGCTAACACTGGCTGTAGTCCTGATGCTAAGCTGTATCGCCGCCGTTCTGTCTCGTACAGAGTACGAATAAAACAACTCCCGGACTTTATGTCCGGGAGTTTCCTGTCCTCAATAAACCGCCCGCTGAAAGATGTGGGTAATGCCAGATGCGGTATTTATACCACCACAGACCTCCCACGGAGTACTATCGACTACTCATGAGTCCTTTTCCTCCGGCGACGTATCCGCCAGTAGAACAGACCGCCGATTACTATCCATACCGGGCTGAATATGCCCAGCCATATCAGTATATTGCCCAGAACGTGACCGAAGATAACCAGGCCATTCCAGGCTGTACGGGCAATACTGCCGGCACTCCAGCCGGGCTGAACGTAGATGTACGCCTCCCGTATCACCGTATCCGTATTACTCCTGTCATCGGTCACCGTCAGGGAAACGGTGTAATATCCGTCATCCTTATAGGCATGGGTCGGGTTTTCGTCAGTGCTGATTTCTCCGTCACCGAAGTCCCATTCATAGCTGTAAGGAGGAAATCCGCTGGTTATGCTGCCGACAGTGAACCGTACTTTTTCTCCCTCTCTCAGCCCCCTCCTCTTGTCGGCACTGAACTCGATATTGAGGCTGGACTGCGTCAACTGGACCTGAATAAGCGAAGTCGAGGAGGTCTGCTCCAGGTACTGCATACGGCCCTTGGTCTGCTCGATTTCGCCCCTTACCCGTGTCAGTTCTCTCTGGACATCGAGGATATCCTCGACGGTGCTGGCTTTCTCCATTATGGCTAGCAGCTGCTGCTCGGTCGCTTCCAGGTTTTCCAGACTGGAGCTCAAATCAACGTATTCTTCGGTTACGTCCTTACTGGTTGCGTTTTCGTAGATTACATCTGTTGCCATAGCGCGCAGCGCCCTCACGGCATCATCGAAATATTCGGCAAGCACGCGGATGCTGATACTGCCGGCAAGTCTTTCTCCTTCTTTCCACATCCTCGAAGAGACGACGTATCCGTCAAAGGTCTCTGCCATCATTGTAATCTGGTCTATGGCTGCGGTAACGTCCTCCACCACCAGAGCCATGTCTCCGGTGCGCACAACCATCCTGTCGATTTCCATCCCCTGGCTGGAACCAGACCCGTAATCTTCCACCACCACTGGTCTCGCCGCTTCTACCATCACCTCTTCTTCCCACATGACCGATTCTCCCGGCGCCGAGCCTACACTCAGTCCCTTTGATACGCGTACTACTCCTTCCTCCTCCGTTTCAGCCTGTTCTGCCTGACCACAGGAAACGGTACCCAGCAAGACCACCGCCAGTAAAAACGTCACGACGCCAATCAGCTTTTTCATTGACGACCTCCTTTATCGTCCCGCTCTCTAAATACTATAACGCTATTCAGGTAAAAAGGATAGTTCATTGCTTTCTTTCCGGGACTTTCCCTCTCCAGCCAAGAGAACTCCCTACACTATACGATGGTTTCCCGATATTATCGGGAGAGAGGGGTTCACCCTGAAGGGTAAGGGGTGAGGTAACAAATTACCCCTCAATATAGAACGGTATAAGTATAAATAACTGCTTGCATCACCAATTATCCAGAGGATATAATGAGTCCGATAAAACAGATACCGGTGCCGATTTATAAAATCAGGAATTTACCGGCGGCATCAAAGGCTCTCTTGAGAGGCGACGTAGCCAAGTGGTTAAGGCGGGGGTCTGCAAAACCTCTATTCGGC
>CAZBAN010000106.1:0-2755 GCA_964489895.1 uncultured Dehalococcoidales bacterium | reverse complement strand
GAGCTCAGGTTAGGCGAGAACGAGATTGCTTTCGAGCTGATGGGTTTTAATATATCAATGGTGGCTGCCAATATCACGACAAGCAATGAAGAAGAAGAGGAGACCTTCAACCGTCTCAACAGCGAAGTGCAGGGACCCGGTTTCTTCATAATCATAGCCGGTAACTCTCCAGAGGACTTTGAATATAAGAAAAAGGTTCTGGAGAAGATTATCAGTGAAGCAGACGGTAAATCGCTGAAAGCGGTTGAAGACCCCCGGATTGAAGGAATTCTTATGTGCCAGTGCACCAGAGTCTCCGCCTCTATCAGGGAAACGTTCCGCAACGGGGGAGCCTTCAACTCGATTCCCATCATGGGACAGAGAGACCTGACAATCAGGTGGGCGATTGGTGCCGGCAAGGCGAAGGAGCCATTGATAGAGAAAGGGTTGATAGTGGATGACGGTGGAGCCTTCTTCGGCTGGGGAGTAGAACAGGGGCATCTCGGTAAAACGGAGATTTTCTGTAAGTTCGACCCCCTCAATCCAGAGGCAAAAGCCGCCGTGGAAACATGGCAGAAAGAACAAAATTCCAGGGCGTTTAAGGAGCGATACTTCGCCTCGACGATGGGACCGCAGGATGAAATCGGTCCGGCTCTTTCCAACTACCATCTCTGGTGGCAGAAGCTGGTTAAAGCCATTGACCCGAACGGTGTAACAACGGAGGGAGGAGCACTAGTCTAACTTTCGCTGACGAAATGTAACTAAAACCGATTGGAGATTTATTCCCCAATCGGTTTTTTTATGCTGTTTCAAGACCTGTCTGTCAGGGTCGAATTAGTGCAACAAAATGATATGATTTACTCCTCTTTATTGTCAGATATTAGAGTGTCTTTCGTCTCTTTATATCGGTTTACTTTATCCGTAAAGCCAGTGATTTTTAATACAATTTATATACCGCTTTTATGGTCAGTTTATTATAATGGATTATGATGGAAGTAGAGCGAAGAGCAGACTAAATAAGGAGGAGTACAATGGTAGGGGATAATAATCAGGATGTACTGGTAATGGCACTTTTTGTGGTAACTATGGACGGCGTTTATACCTGCGCCAACGACCTGGGAATACCCAAGGAAGAGATAACCGGCGATTTGATAGATACGGTTAAAACAGAGGTAAACCAACGCCTTTCCGGATTGAGGGAAGAGGTGAAAAGCTTGGTAGCAGAGACCATTCAAAGAGAAACGGGCAGGAAAGAGACCATTGAGTGTCCGCTCGGTATGGAATGCACTCCTTCCTGTATTTACAGAGTGGTTGGTGAATGTACGTTATTTAACAAAACAAAATAACGTTTTAGTAAACAATCCCGATAAATATTCTTGACATAATGATCCCCCTGGTTATAATCGGGGGGATTTGCGTTTATTTATACTGTTCTGGTATTCTCTTTTACCGATTGAAGAATAACGGAGCAAAGGGTAAAATACGGTGAGATACTTAAATGGCTGCTTTCAGTAGTGTTAAAAGGAGAAAATGCAATGTCAGAACAAACCGGTGAACTGAAAGACCTGGTAGCTGCTGCCACTAACATGAATTTCCCTCTTAAACTGAGGGTTGAGGCTATTGAGTCAGTCGGTAATATGGGTAATCACGAATCGTTGCTGGCTCTTCTGGATATGGCCGGTAACGAGCAGTTAACCAAAAAGGAACGAGAACTTGCCGTCAAACTCGCCGGCAATATGATAAAGGCAGGATACTAAGAGTCCGCCGGGTGTTCCGGGGGTGTTGGTTAAAGGCCCATGAGTGTTGATATCGGTATTATCGGTCTGCCTAAAAGCGGAAGGTCAACCGTTTTCAGCGCCCTGACAGAGGGAGAGGGTAGTGGTGAGTATTTCGGGGAAGGCGCGGCGGCGCACATCGGGACGGCGAAAGTACCGGACTCCCGCCTTGATGTTTTGACCGATATATTCCATCCTGCCAAGGTAGTTTCGGCAACGGTAACTTATATCGATATCGGGGCTTCGGTCAAGGATATAGCGCAGGGCAAGGGAATAGGCGGCAAGCTACTTAACCGGCTCGGCAGTGTGGATGTCCTCCTTAACGTGGTCAGAACTTTTCCCGATGATACGATACCCCATGTCGAGGGCAGTCTGGATGCAGAACGTGATATCACCAATATGAACCTGGAGCTTACCTTCTCCGATCTGGCGATACTGGAGAGAAGGCTGGAGAGGCTGGAGACATCCCTGAAGGGCGCCAAGCAGACTGAAAGAGCCGGTTTACTCCGGGAACAGGAAATAATATCCAGAATCAAGACGGAGCTGGAAGAAGACAAGCCTGTCCGTGAAATGGTGCTGACTGACGAAGAAACAAAACTCCTGTCCGGCTATCAACTGCTTTCCGCCAAGCCACTGCTGATAGCGGTTAATATCGGAGAAGAGCAACTACCAGGGGCAGAATCTCTTGCCGAGGAATTGAACTCGCAGTATTCCAGCCGTAACTGCGTCGCCACCGCTATCTGCGGAAAGCTGGAGATGGAGCTTTCTCAGCTCGATAAAGCCGCAGCCGAGGAACTGGGCAGCGAGTACGGCATAAAAGAGTCCGGAGCCGACAGGATTATCAGGCTCTCGTATGATTTACTGGGACTGATATCGTTTTTCACCACCGCCTCTTCCGAGTTGAAGGCATGGTCTGTGCGGGAGGGTACCGATGCCGTCAGAGCTGCCGGTAAAATCCACTCCGATATGGAGAGGGGATTTATCCGGGCGGAAGTAATCGG
>CAZBAN010000105.1:0-3003 GCA_964489895.1 uncultured Dehalococcoidales bacterium | reverse complement strand
CCTACAAGAGGGTGGACAAGCCTATCCTCTTCGGGCACCTCCTGCTGGCACCGACGTACAGCGAGATAAGGCGGTAATTGTCTGTTTGGAAGGTGGTGGCTCTGTCAGTTGAGTTACTCACGCGTATCTATGCTAAGTTTTACGCTAAACAGCTATATTTGTAAATAAAAAACTCGGGGTGAGAGGACTTGAACCTCCGACCTCAGCGTCCCAAACGCTGCGCGCTAGCCAACTGCGCCACACCCCGATGTTATGAGATTACTATACTGCCCTATCCGGGCGTTAACTATTCCTTGTCTCTTGCCACCAGCTCCATCAGTTTTTCGTAGTCTTTATCCGTCCTTTCCTGGATTAACTTTATGTCGTCTTCAGAAAGGTGGCGGAACCTGCCCTGCAGTTTCAGGTAGTCCTGCACCGGCTTACGCTTGGCTATATTCACGTTCAGCCTGTATTTGCCGTTTTCAACCTCGTAGAGCGGGAATACGCCGGTCTGGACCGCCAGTCTGCCCAGTTCGACGGACATGTCCGTGGGGCTCCTCCAGCCGGTGGGACAGACGCAGAAGATATGGACATAAGCGGGACCTTCAATTGCCGCTGCCTTGGCTACCTTGTCCATAAGGTCGAAGGGGTAGCTTGGAGTGGCGGTGGCTACGTAAGGTATGTTATGCGCTGCGGCGATAAGTGGCATGTTCTTTTTCCATGTTATCTGGCCTATGCTCTTCTTGCCGGAGGGAGAGGTGGTGGTCGAAGCGCCGTAGGGAGTAGCCGAGGAACGCTGGATTCCGGTGTTCATATAGGCTTCATTGTCCCAGCAGATATAGACGAAGTTGTGTCCCCTCTCCATAGCGCCGGAGAGAGCCTGGATACCGATGTCACTGGTACCGCCGTCGCCGGCGGTGGCTACCACGTTTACTTTCTTGTCCGGTTTTATCCCCTTCCTTGCCATTGCCTTCAGCCCGGACTCTATCCCGGAAGCGACCGCCGCCGTGTTCTCGAACAGAGTGTGAATCCAGGGCACCCGCCAGGATGTCCAGGGAAGCTGGGATGAAATAATCTCCATACACCCGGTAGCGGCGACGATGATGGTGTTAGGACCCAGCGCCTTGCAGGCGAGCCTCATAGCCAGTGCTTCGCCGCAGCCGATACAGGCACGGTGACCGGGGGCATGGTATTCGTCCTTGGTTACCTTTCTTTTACCGTACGTTATGTAATTCTCTGCCATCACTCTCTAACTCCGTATATCTCATATTCACGGTCGCTTCCCTTTTGCGCAATCTCTATACCCCGGTTGATTATCTCTTCAAACCCGGCCGGCGAAATGTCGCGTCCGCCGAGCCCGCCGATGATATTGGCTATCATTGGTCTGCTGTCGCTGTTATAGAGGACCGACTTTACCTCGGAGCAGACCGGTCCGGCTTGCCCGCCGAAGGACAGTGCTCTTTCGAAGACTATTATAGTCTCGGCACCTTTTACCGCTTCGCGGAGTTCATTAGTGGGGAAAGGTCTCCACAGGCGGAGCCTGACTAAACCGACATCCTTACCCTCGTCTCTCATCTTATCTATAGTCGTCATTGCCGTCTGGCTGTAGCTTCCCATCATCAGAAGCAATGTTTTAGCATTCTCTGTGTGGTAGCTCTCCACCGGCGAGTAAGAACGACCGAATACGCCGTCGAACTCCTTCCACGCCTCCATGATTACTTTTTTAGAGGCTTGCAGATTCTCTTCCTGTGCTTTCTTGGTTTCCATATAGATTATCGGTGGTGCGAAAGCTCCCATCGTCACCGGCTTCTCGGGGTCGAGGGGTAAAGGATATTTGTGCGGAGGCAGGAATCTGTCCACCTCGCTTTTTTCCGGGATAAGGATAGGCTCAATCATATGCGAAAGATGAAATCCGTCCAGATGGACCATTACCGGCAGCAGTACTCTGGGGTCTTCGCCGATACGGAAGGCACAGAGGACGTTATCGAATACCTCCTGCCCGCTTTCGGTAAATATCTGAATCCAGCCGGTATCGCGGACAGACATGGCATCGGAATGGTCGCCCCAGACGCTCAACGGAGCTGACAGTGCCCGGTTGGCTACTGTCATCACTATGGGCAGCTGCATTGAGGACGCAACGTAAAGCACCTCGTGCATCAGTTCCAGTCCCTGCCCGGCAGTGGCGGTGAAAGTCCTGGCGCCAACCGCCGCTGAGCCCAGGCAGGCACTCATGGCGGAGTGCTCGGACTCGATGGGTATATAGGCGGCGTCCAGTTCGCCATCGGCTACAAGCTCCGCCAGATGTTCGACAATGTGGGTCTGTGGAGTTATCGGGTAAGCAGCTACAACATCGACATTGGCGAGTCTGGCGGCTTCGCCGATAGCCTGCGATATCTCCAGTCCAACTCTTTCCGCCATTATTCTTCCTCCTCCACCATGGTTATAGCGTCCTTGGGGCACTCGTGGGCACAGATACCGCACCCTTTACAGTAAAACAGGTTCGATTTGTAAAAACCGTCCTCCTGTTGCTCTATACATCCCTCCGGACAGTAGATATAGCAGAGTCCGCATTTATTGCACTTGGAATAGTCGGTGGTAGGTCTCTGCGAACGCCAGCCTCCGGTGGAATACTGCTCGGCGCTTCCCGGTTCGACCACAATAGAGCCGATTTCAAGGTCTTTCCAGGTCACTTCACTTTCGCTTTTATACGGCAATTGTTTTACTCCTTTACCCTCGTTTCGTCGTATGCCTTTTTCACGGCGTCGGCATTCCTTTCCGCCAGACGCCCGAAACGGTCTTCAAGCGGTTTGTTTAATGATTCCAGCTTCACCACGCCGGTCGCTTTCAGTAAGGCACCAATCATGGTGGTACTGACAATATTCAATTTAATGGTCTCCAGAGCGACAGCGGTGGCATTGACAACAGCAAGCCCCCATTTATTATCAAAAACGGCGGCAATATCTTCAAGAGACCGCCTGGTGTTTATTACAATCATGCCGCCTTCTTTCAGACCCGAGGTGACAT
>CAZBAN010000104.1:0-3064 GCA_964489895.1 uncultured Dehalococcoidales bacterium | reverse complement strand
AATACAGGAACCATGTGTCCTTTTATTGATTATAACCTCGCCGGGAGAAAGAAGCTCATCCTTACCAGCCCCTCTCTTTTATAAGGGAGGGGACAAACCCGAATATGCATAAAATAAGGAAGGAGTTTATCTCCCTTCGAGGAACACCTCTTCAGGAGCTGTTTCTCCCAGGAGACCATAATGGATAAAGTAATAATATTTGATACAACATTACGGGACGGTGAACAGGCAGCAGGAGCAACGCTGAATATCCAGGAAAAACTGGAAATAGCCAAGCAACTGGAGAGCCTCGGTGTAGACGTCATCGAGGCTGGAATGCCGGTAAATTCCCGGACTGAGCTTGAAGCGGTCATGCTAATTTCAAAAGAAGTACGCAATGCCACTATCTGCGGTCTGGCGCGGGCTCTTCCAGATGATATTGACCGGGCATGGGAAGCGGTCAAGGATGCATCGAGTCCGTGCATTCACGTATTCCTGTCTGCCTCTGATATCCACATCATGCACCAGTTGAAAAAGAGCCGTGATGAAATTCTTGAAATGGCACGAAACGGGGTAGTCAGGGCAAAAGGTTACCTTGAAAACGTGGAGTTTTCACCGATGGATGCCAGCCGCGCTGAACCGGAATACATCTATCAGATACTGGAGGCGGTTATAGACGCCGGGGCAGTAACCGTTAATATCCCGGACACCGTGGGGTACGCCATGCCCTCCGAGTTCGGCAAACTAATCGTAGGCATTTTTAAAAACGTGCCGAACATAGATAAAGCCGTTGTCAGTGTTCACTGCCATAACGACCTCGGTCTTGCCGTGGCCAACAGCCTGGAAGCACTGAAACAGGGCGCCAGGCAGGTAGAGTGCACGATAAACGGAATCGGTGAAAGGGCTGGGAATGCTTCGCTCGAAGAAATAGTGATGGCTATCAAGACTCGCCATGATTTTTACAGCCTGACAACCGATATCGATACGACCCAGATATACAAGACAAGCCGACTGGTCAGCGAACTGACCGGCTTTCCGGTACAGCCCAATAAAGCTATTGTCGGCGCCAACGCTTTCCGTCATGAGTCCGGAATTCACCAGGACGGCGTGATAAAGATGCCGATTACCTATGAAATCATGGAACCCCAGACAGTAGGCGTACCGTCCAGCAGTCTGACACTGGGCAAGCTCAGTGGACGGCATGCGTTCAGAGAAAGGCTGGCGGAACTCGGCTATGTCCTGTCTGACAATGACTTTAGCCGCGCTTTCAATGCTTTCAAAGAACTGGCTGAGAAGAAGAAAGAAGTAACCGATAAGGATATAGAATCTCTCGTTGCCGAGGAACAGCGTACCGTAGCAGAGGACTATCATCTCGACCGGATACAGGTCACCTGCGGAGACAGGGGTGTTCCCACGGCTGCGGTCAGGCTCACGGCTCCCGATGGTAAAGTGATAGAGGATGCCGCTCTCGGCACGGGTCCTGTGGACGCCGTCTATAAGGCAATCAACAGACTGGTCGGGGTGCCGAATAAACTCACCGAGTTCAGTGTAAAATCGGTTACCGAAGGCATCGACGCCATTGGCGAGGTACTCATAAGAATAGAAAGCAACGGGATTTCCTATACCGGACGGGGTGCTGATACCGATATTGTAGTTGCCAGCGCAAAAGCCTATATTAATTCACTTAATCGTCTGCTGGCTGCTCAGAAAACCAGTTGAATATCTTCGCACCACCAGCCGGATAGCTCAACTGACCATCATCGAGCAAGGACAACCTTGCCGGTTCGAGACGCAGATTGTAAGGTGATTTTATTTAAATCGCATAAGAAATAAGAGAGGACTGTACGGTGACTTTAGTAGAAAAGATACTGGCTGCCCATACCGATAAGAAAAAAGTAAGTCCGGGTGATTTTATAAATGTCAGGGTAGACCTTATCCTGGCTAATGATATAACCGCTCCCATAGCTATAAATGAGTTTCGACGCATAGGAGTGGAGAAGGTCTTTGACCCGGAAAAGATAGTCATGGTAGCCGACCACTTTGTGCCCAATAAAGACATCCTCTCCGCCGAACAGGTTAAGTTTATGCGCAACTTCTGCAACGAGCAGGGAATCACCTGTTTTGATGTCGGACAGATGGGTATCGAACACGTCCTGCTGCCCGAAAAGGGCATGGTACTGCCCGGAGACGTGGTCATCGGAGCGGACTCTCATACCTGCACTTACGGAGCGGTGGGAGCCTTTTCCACCGGTATGGGCTCGACGGATATCGCCGCGGCTATGGCTACCGGCGATATATGGATGAAAGTCCCGCCAACCATAAAATTTATCTATAACGGCAACCTGAAAAAGTGGGTGGGCGGAAAGGACCTTATACTGCATACAATCGGAGATATAGGTGTCGATGGTGCCCTCTATTCAGCTATGGAGTTCACCGGCAAGGCTATCAGTACCCTGCCCATGGACGGAAGATTCACCATGGCTAATATGGCTATCGAGGCCGGAGCTAAAGCTGGAATCTTCGTCGTAGACGGGAAGACATCGGCATATCTGAAGCTCAGGGCAAAACGTAATTTCACCGTCTATGAACCGGATAACGATGCCAGGTACGAGAGGATAATTGAGTACGATGTCTCATCGCTGGAACCGCAGGTCGCCCTGCCTCACCTGCCGTCCAATACCAGCCCGGTCAGCAAGGTAAAGGGGGTAGAAATCGACCAGGCGGTGATAGGGAGCTGTACCAACGGACGGCTTGAAGACTTAAGGCTTGCCGCGGAGGTACTGAAAGGGAAGATGATTAATCCTAAAGTACGCTGTATAGTAATTCCCGGCACCCAGCAGGTATATCTCGAGGCGCTGAAAGAGGGGATAATAGAGCTGTTTATCCAGGCAGGTGCGGCGGTCAGCACTCCCACCTGCGGACCTTGTCTCGGCGGGCATATGGGTGTCCTCGCCGAGGGAGAGCGGTGTATATCCACGACAAACCGTAACTTCGTCGGTAGAATGGGCAGCACGAAATCGGAGGTCTATCTGTCAAATCCGGCTGTCGCCATGGCCAGCGCCATAACCGGTAAAATCACCAGCCC
>CAZBAN010000103.1:0-3069 GCA_964489895.1 uncultured Dehalococcoidales bacterium | reverse complement strand
CCAAATGCAAAAAGAACCCTGAGAGTAATTGATATTAATCTATGACCGTTATACAATGAGTTGAACTGAAATGAGCGTTGCCAGACAGCTTTACAGACTCCAGGAAGTCGACCAGGAACTCGAGTCCAGCGAACAGACCTACAGCCGGATTTCCAGCCAGATTGGCGAGAATAAAACAGTCATCGACACCAGGAACAGGCTCGAATCCGAACGGAATCAACTCGATGAGGCAACGCACCAGCAGCATTCAGTGGAATGGGAAATAGAAGGTATCTCTACCAAGCTGGCTAACGTCGAAGATGAGTTATATAGCGGCAGGACCACCAACCCCAAAGAACTGACCAACCTTCAGCACGAGATTGATGGCCTGAAAGCTAACCGGGGCAAACTGGAGGACCAGGCGCTTGAGATAATGGAGAAGGTCGAGCAGACAAAAAAAAGTGTGTCCAGTCTGGAAACCGAGCTTAAAAGGCTGGAGACAGAATGGCAGAGCCAGCAAAAGGAACTATCTGCTGAACTCAAAGAACTTGAAACTGCAATCGCCGGACTTAAAGATCAGAGGGAGTCACTGGCTGCAGAAATCGACCCGCAGGTAATTGACATCTACAACGAGCTTAAAAGGCAGCGCGGTACATCCGTGGCAAGGGTGGAACAGGGAATATGCCGCGGCTGCCGGATATCACTGCCCGTCACCGAGCTCCAGCGGGTAAGAAGCGGCGACCTGGTTAGGTGCAGTAGCTGCGGGCGTATTCTGTTCCTGGCTTGATATCTTGAGTATTAGCAAAGCGGTAATTTACACAGACGGCATGGCAATGCCCAATCCCGGACCGGCGGCAATAGGCGCCGTCATCAAGGATGAGCGGGACAACGTCATTGCCTCCATTTCACAGGCTATCGGCAGGGCGACCAACAACCAGGCGGAATACAGGGCTATCATTGCCGCCCTTGAGAAGGCTGTCGAGGTCGGTGCTGACACCGTCGAAATACGGGCGGACTCGGAGCTGGTCGTCAGGCAGATTAACGGCAGGTACCGGGTAAAAAACGCCGCTCTAAAACCACTATACCGGCAGGTCAGGCAGCTTCAAAGCCGGTTCAAAGGTTTCTCCGTCACCCACATCCCACGCCGGTTGAACAGAGAGGCTGACAGGCTGGCGAGTGAAGCCATCAAATAGTCACTTTACTCTCTGACAAGCGTCACTATGCCAATCATCGCTATAAAGGCAAGACCCGCTCCGAAGTAGAAAGTAGCTTCCGGTCCGATAACGTCCCATACCACCCCTCCGATAATACCTCCGGCAAGAACGCAGATACCGACGACACAATGATATAAACCGTAAGCCGTGCCTCTTAGTTCCTGAGGTGCCAGGTCAGCCACAAAAGCCCTTGACACCCCTTCTATTATGGCAAAGAACACCCCCAGGCAGGCAAACGCTATCCAGACGTGCCATATAGTTGATGACAGGGCGAACCCTGCATAGACAACGCTGTAAATAAACCAGCCCAGAGCAAGTATTTTTCTTCTGCCAAACCTGTCGGACAGAATTCCCATCGGCAGAGCGGCGACAGCATAAACGGCGTTGAACAGGACGACCATTAAAAGAACCTGTAGAAGAGGCGCCCCGAGGTCCTGCGCCCTCATTATGCAGAAGTAGTTATGGGGCATACTGCCCAGGTTAAACACCGCCAGAATCGCCAGGAATACCCAGAAACGCTGACTAAACAGGCCTTTCACGCCCGAGAGAGGGAATCTGGTAGCGGCAGCCGGTGCTTTTTCCCTTTTAATTTCATGGACGAATATTTGCAGCAGCACTACCGCTATCACGCCCGGAATAGCGCAGCCCCATGCCAGCCCCTGGAACACCCCGCGGGTCAACTCCTGAGCTTCCGCACCAAGAGCAAGCCAGACTACGAGGACTGTAATCACCAGACCGAGAAAAGCCCCGGTAGTATCCATCGCCCGGTGCAGACCGAAAGCCCTGCCCCTTTCATCGGAGGTAATGGAGTCGGCAATCAGAGCATCTCGCGATGAGCTTCTGATACCTTTCCCCAACCTGTCAGCGAACCTTACCGCCAGCACTCCTCCCCACATATTTGCCAGGTACAGAAACGGTTTAGCCACAGTGGATATCCCGTAACCGGAAACAGCCAGGATTTTACGTTTACCTATCCTGTCACTGAACCAGCCGCTTATCACCCGGAAAAAGGCGTCAGCGCCCTCCGACACCCCACCAACGACACCTACTATCGACATAGGCGCTTTCAGCACGTTACTCAGATATATGGGAATAAGGGTGAAAATCATCTCACTGCTGACATCGGTCAGCAGGCTGGTAAGTCCCATGAAGAACACGTTGGGATGAAGTCCCCAGATCCTTCTCCGGCTGACACCATTCATTTCTTCCACTCTTTAGCTCTCCTTAATAACTCATACCACTCACTACAATAACGATATATCTATAAACATGACTTATATCGTAGAAACACGTCCCTGTCAAGCAGTCTGTCCGTCTGAATATATATTTTATGTATCTTTACCCAGAAGCACTAAAGTTATGATTGGGAAACGATTGGATAACACGATTAACCTATTCGGCTATTGACGATAGTCATAATGTATGCTATTATCTGGACAATTAACATAATCAGGGTTTGCGTTATTAAATCTTGATGGCTTAGGAGGACTTGTAATGGTTTGGTGGACCTGGATACTAATAGCTCTGCTTGTAGTCCTTATTATTGTATACTTCGTAGCCAGACGACGCTAACGCTCTGTCATTAACGCTACGACACCTTATTGAGTGTATAAAGCAGAATACGATATTACCTGCAACCACTCTATAATGTACTTCTGACCTTCACCGGTCAAAAGGTAGCTCTCTAGCCGAAATGACCAGAGAGCTTCTTTTTTCCCCAGAGATCGCCCGGAATCACCCACAGCTTCTCACTTGACACTCATTTCCGCAATAGCTAAAATAACCTCTGTGCTCTTTTGTGCCGAGGTAGCTCAGGCGGTAGAGCAGCGGACTGAAAATCCGCGTGTCACCAGTTCGATTCTGGTCCTCGGCACCA
>CAZBAN010000102.1:0-3184 GCA_964489895.1 uncultured Dehalococcoidales bacterium | reverse complement strand
AGGCAAAGCCATATACTCGTTAACATCTTTGGCAGTAAAAAGACGGGCGACCGCCTGAAACGGTGGCATAAATGGGTGCCACGAAAAGGGCGGTCGCCCGAATCCTGCTTGCATAAAGCTGTAGCGATTGCTATGTTACTATATCTATATCTATCTTCTTCCGGTCATCGATTCCTTCAAGTCCTGATCAAGCCAAGCATACTTGAGCCAGAACTTATACCCTCCGCCTTCGCCGTGGTAGTTCTTCAACCAGGGCTGCCATACGCGCCATGAGTGCGGAGCCGGCATCGGTATAAGGAACGCCTCTCCGAGACAATACTTATAGGCTTCCTTCGTTACCGCGTCAGCTGACGGGTAGTCCACCATTACGTACTTGCACTGGTTTTGATAAGCTGCTTCGATGATGGGGTCGGTTCCCGGCGGGTCATTGACATGACTGTTGTTGAAGATGTTGGGACCGCGGAAGTAGCCCATACTGTACCTGACGAACAGGGCGCCCGTTCCTCCCGGCGCGTTCGAGAGAAACAGGTCTTCCGCCTTGTGCCCTACCCACATGCCGATATAAATACTGGGTTCCAGCACCTGTAGCTCCAGCTCGATACCTACATCATCCCAGTAATCTTTAAGTAACGATGCAGCCTGCTCCTGTTCGGGTGTGTTCTGTAAAAGCAGCGTTACCGAGAAGCCATCCGGGTAGCCGGCATCGGTCAGAAGCTGCTTCGCTTTCGTAGGGTTATAGCCGTACAGCTCCTGTACTTCTTCAGGCAGCTCTTCCAGAGGTGTATAGATTGTGGTGAAGAGCTTCCGTGACGGGCTGTCCAGCAGTTCGGCATGACCACCGTAAAGGTCCCTTACGATTGTCGGATGGTCAATCGCCAGCATCATAGCATGGCGTACTTTTTTATTCGAGAAAGGATCGGTAGAAATGTCAACCCGTCCGGAAACCTGAAGCGGGGCGGTAATCGTCTGGGCGGATTGTATTTCGGGATTGGTCTTCATCATGTAGTCGTAATCTTCCTTGGTGAGTGTCTCCATTTCTGCTAATCTGTCAGCTTTACCCGTCCTGAACGCCGCCAGTCGCGTTGAGAGGTCCGGTATTATCTGCATAGTGATACCATCCGGATAGGGCATCTTGTCTCCCTTGCCAGGACCTACGGGATTAACCGCCCAGTAATTGTCGTTCCTGACGTATTTCATGGCGCTGGATGTAACGTAGTCTTCCAGTATGAAAGGTCCGGTACCCACCGTGTCGGTCCACTCGTTACTGGTTCCGTACTGCTCCAGGAATTCCCTGGGCCATACGTACTGGGCGCCGCCGCCACCCATCAGCCAGAGATAACCGGTGGTAGGAGCTTCCGGAGTCAGGACGGTAACCTCCCATTCGCCTGTCTGCTCTGCCGTCATAGCGTTAATGAGGCCGGGCTCGCTGCACTGAGTACAACTCAGAGGCGTATCCCTCATATACTCGAGACTGGCGACTACGTCGTCAGCGGTTAACTCACGCCCGGCTACAAGCCTTGAAGCGGCAAAATCCGGGTGATAAGCCCAGTGTATACCCTGGCGGATAGTGAGTACCCAGATGCCCACGTCCGGAGTCTCCCAGCTCTCGGCAATGCAAGGACCCATGAACGTATAGTCGGTAATTCCTTCGACATAGGTTGTCTCCCCGGTGCCTGCCAGCCCTCTGGTCCAGTCTACGTTAGTGATTTGCTCCAGGACAATGCCGTCCTGAGAAGGCCATTGACAGGCTCCCGAGCCGGGGTTCCAGTTGGAGATATCCGCGGTGGCAAGGAATACTATCGTGCCGCCGTACCTGGGACGGTTCGGGTCAACAACCTCTTCCTCTTCCTCCACGACTGCTCCACCTGTCTCTGTCTCAGTTATTACGACAACTTCTGGTCCTTCCTCTGTCTCTTTTACCTTGCCTTCCTCCGCCGTTTCGCACGATGCCAATACCAGAGATAGAGCCATCATGCAGCTTACCGCTATCCATAAAAACTTCTTTTTCGTCACAAGCTTACCTCCTTTTTAGAATATGTCATCGACTACTCGTATCTCGAAGCCCGATTATCTCCGGAGGGCTCCTTACATGAGAAGAGAGCAGTCGGTAATTAAGTTGATATTGCATTCCGCAAAATTTCCCGCTACTACTCTATGATTTATTGTATTATGCGATATTCGATACGAGATAGCAATATATAACATAAACTCCTTGATAAGTCAATGGTTTTCTCACATATTTTTACAATATCTGGATACAGAAAGCAATCCCCAACCAGTACGTTTGTATAGAAATGAGAAGCTATCTTGGTTGGAGAGGGGAGAGTATTAATATCAATCGAAATAGAGTAATACCCCATCATATGGACAGGTTGACTACACAGGCAATGAAAATACGGGCGACCGCCCTTTTCGTGGCACCCATTTATGCCACCGTTTCAGGCGGTCGCCCCGCTTATCCGTTTTTATAGCGACCTGAAATCAGTTTATCACTAAGTCTATTTGCTTAGTATCCCAGTTCTTTTTTCAGATCCTGGTCGATCCATCCCCACTGCAGCCAGAACTTCAGGTCACCTTCGCCGTAGTAGTTTTTCAGCCAGGGCTGCCAGATTCTGTATCCGTACTGAGCCGGCATGGTGATGAGATATGCCTGCTCGATGCAGTATTTATAGGCCGCCTTGGTTACTTCGTCAGCTTTCGCGTAATCGACCATGACGTATTTCGCCTGCTCGTTAAAGAAGTTCTCAATGGTCGGTTCGCTTCCTTCCGGATTGTTTACGTGAGCCGTGTTGAATACGTTCGGTCCGCGGTAGTAGCCCATGCTGTACCTGACGAAGAACGAGCCGTTTCCGCCGGACCACGAATCCATTGCCCAGTCCTTTATATCGCCTCCCCAAAACATACTACGCCATATACCAATTTCTACCGGCTGCAATTCAAGTTCGATATTTATATCTTTCAGGTATTCCTTGAATATCGCCGAGGCTTCCTCGGCAGGTGTGGAATTAGCAAAGTACACTTTCTTCTTGAAGCCGTTCGGGTAACCCGCATCAATCATGAGCTGCTTTGCTTTCTCCAGATTGTATCCGTAATATTCCTGCACCTCTTCCGAATATTCTTCGAGCGGAGTATAAATTGACGGGTACCACTTGCGCGCCGGGCTGTCGATGTATTCCGCCTTGCC
>CAZBAN010000101.1:0-3488 GCA_964489895.1 uncultured Dehalococcoidales bacterium | reverse complement strand
CTCCTCGCAATAGAATAGATACCGAACTTAACATTTCGCCAGCCGGTATGTATACTAAAAGCCAGACGATTGACCGGAGAACGACGTGATTATTAAAAACAGGGACGAGCTTGACACAACCGGACTTAGAAAACAAGCCCTGGACATTATCGAAGCCGGTATCGCCCGGGTTCTCCCTGCGGCTATAATGAAATCCTCAGTCAGGTATGACCCTTCCGGTAACATTCTCACTGTAAACTACGATGAATACCCCATCGCTTCGGGCAGGATATTCGTTATCGGCGGGGGCAAGGCATCCGGTCTGATGGCGGAAACGCTGGAGAGCATCATATCTCCTGAAAACATAACCGCCGGCGTCGTTACCTGTAACAGCAGCAATGAGAAAACGAAAAGGATAGAAACAATCGAAGCGGGGCACCCGGTACCGGACCGGAGAGGAGCCGCCGGAGTGGAGAAAATACTTGCCCTGAAAGACAGTTACTCCATAAGCAAAGGCGACCTGGTGATATGCCTGATTTCAGGCGGTGGCTCTGCCCTGATGCCCTGCCCCGCCGAGAGTATAAAACTGGAAGACAAGCAGACCGTCACCGACCTGCTGCTGGCAAGCGGAGCCGATATACATGAAATTAACTCGGTAAGAAAACACCTATCAAAAACAAAAGGCGGCGGACTGGGCAACTTCTTCTCGCCGGCGACCGTCGTCTCGCTGATAATATCCGACGTGACAGGTAACGACCTCGACGTAATAGCGTCGGGACCGACGAGTCCCGACCCGTCCACTTTCTCAGACGCTCTTAACGTGCTGGAGAAATACGACCTCGTGTCAAGAGCACCCGAAAGCGTAGTCACCCGTCTGAGAAAGGGCACGCGGGGAAAAGTACCGGAAACGCCGAAAAGTCTGGAGAACTGCCGTAACTATATAATCGGAGATAACAGGCTGGCACTGGAGGCTATGGCAGAAAAGGCTGCTGAGACCGGGCTCACCCCTTATATCGTCACCGACGGGCAAAAAGGGGACACCGCCGCCGCGGCGGAACTGAGAGCAGTGGAGATACTGGACGGTAAATATTCAGGGTATAACGCGGTGCTCATCGGCGGCGAGACCACGCCCACGTTGCCCGATATCCAAGGAAAAGGGGGCAGAAACCAGCACTACGCGGCGGTATCGATGCTGGCAATGAGTGAATATCCCGGCGAATGGACTCTCGCCAGTGCCGGGACGGACGGCTCGGACTTTCTGCCGGACGTTGCCGGTGCAATCGTCGATAACAACACACTCGATTCGGCAAGAAACAAAGGTATAGACGTGGAGGAATACACAGCCAGGTACGACAGTAATACGCTGTTTGAGAAAATCGGCGGTTCTCTCATAGTAACCGGCAGCACCGGCACCAACGTAGGCGATATCATCGTGTATATCTTGAGCGGGAAACAAAGGTAAATAGAGACATATATTTTACCTAAAATGTCATTCTGAGGAATCCCGATGAAATCGGGATGACGAAGAATCTAAACGGTATGAGACCCTTCGTCCCGAAAAATCGGGACTCAGGGTGACACAGTAATAGTTCTGGTGAATAAAGCAGAATAAAAAAGGGGACCGGTGACCGGTCCCCTTTTTGTTTTACCGAAATATCAACTCGCTGACCTACTGGTACATTGAAAAAGCGGGTTCTTCGGCGGTAATGATTTCCAGCAGCGCTGCCTGCCCCGAATCTACGGCTTTCTTTGCCCTCTGGATTGCCGGAATAATATCATCCGGCTTCTCCACCTTCTCGGCGTAGCCGCCCAGTCCTTCTGCCACCCTGGCATATTCTCCGGACTGGCGGTTCAGGTGGTGTTTCTCGGAAGCTACCGGCTGCATACGGCTGTATCCACCGAGTACGGAATTGTTTATCAGGACAACGAGTATTGGTATATTTTCCCTTATCGCCGTTTCGAAGTCCATACCCACCATGCCGAAAGCGGCGTTACCCATGAAGGCAACCGCCGTTTTGTCCGGTCTGGCAAGTTTCGCCCCCATGGAGAAGCCCAGCGAGCCTCCCAGGGTGGTGGTCTTACCCCAGCCGATATAACCGCCCGGAATAAGGGTTTCCCAGAAGGGTACAAGCTCGTCGCGGGGATTCCCGGCATCATGGCTTATGATTGTCTCAGTCCTGTCCAGCGACTGCATGAGGTCGTATATAACCCGGTATGGGTTTATGGGGACCTCATCGGAAGTAAGCTTGGGCAGCCATTCTTCCAGCCAGTCATCCTTTACTTTCAGAATTTCAGCGGCAATATCGCCTTCCGCCTTCTTGCCTTCGGGTCCGGCCTGCTGTTTAACCTCTTCAATAAGCTGCTGTAATACCAGCTTGGCGTCCCCTATCAGAGCATTCTCCAGGTTATAATCTTTGTTTATGTCACGCTCATCTATAGTCGACTGTATAACCCTCTTGTCATCGGGAATGGGAGTGGTAAATCCTTCCTTGGTGCAGCTCGAACCGATGGCAAACACGAGGTCGGCTTTATTCAGAAAGTGTATCACCATCTTGGGTCGTGTCCGCCCGCCGGCTCCCAGCGCCAGCGGATGGTCCTCGGGGAAGGCGCTCTTTCCACACATGGTGGTAAACACCGGAATCTGCAACAACTCGGCAAACTCGCGCAACTCGTCCCAGGCACCGGCAAAAAGGACGCCCTGTCCGGCGCGGATAACGGGGTTCTTTGCCGCTAAAAGAGCTTTCACAACCGCTTTAACATCAGCAGGGTCTGCCGCAGACTTATAGCCTTTAACCGGTTTATACTGCATCTTTGAATCGTCTAACTCCTCAAAAGCCACGTCGCCGGGTATTTCAAGCATTACCGGGCCGGGTCGGCCTGTCCTGAGGTAGGTAAAGGCGCGTCTCATCATTTCCGGAACCTGGTCGGCGAAGTATATAATATCCACCCACTTGGTTATCTCGCCGTAGTTTTTTGCCGCGATAAAATGCGGGGGAACCATGCGTCTCCTCGGGTTTCCACCCGGCAGAATCAGGATTGGCACCGACTCGCTGAATGCCTGAGCCACGCCGGAAAAAGCGTTTTCAACCCCCGGTCCGTTCTGCATGGCACATACGCCGATTCGCTGACCGCATGATGCCCGTGTGAAACCGTCCGCGATGCCCACCCCCACCCTCTCATTCCTGGCTATTATCGACCTGATGCCTTCCTCCGCCGCTGCATCGTATAACGGGTTCTGGGGAAAACCGCTGATAAACTCAACTCCCTCCATCTTCAGAATTTTGGCTATGGCATTTCTACCCTGCATCTGATATGTCTCCTTTCGTGTCACCTTTATAAGTGACAATACGGTATTGTCCAGCGATAAAAAGCATACCGCAGCAAATATGTCATGTCAATTATTTCAGTAGCGGTTTTTATTGCGTCTGGCTGTTTACATTAACCTCACCCCTGCCCCTTCAGGGTGAACCTTTCAGGGTGAACCCCTCTCCAGCCTGTACCATCGTAAT
>CAZBAN010000100.1:0-3498 GCA_964489895.1 uncultured Dehalococcoidales bacterium | reverse complement strand
ACTCCTTTATCATCTCAATAAATCTGTCGAAGAGGTAGGTATTGTCCAGCGGACCGGGTGAGGCTTCGGAGTGGTACTGTATGGCAAAAATGGGCAGTTCTTTATGCTTCAGACCCTCCACCGTTCCGTCATTCAGGTTTACGTGTGTTATCTCAAGCTCGTTTCCAATCGTATCCGGGTCAACGGCATAGCCGTGGTTTTGCGCCGTGATATGGATTCTGCCGGTCGCAAGCTCGCGTACCGGGTGGTTGCCTCCGCGGTGTCCGAACTTCAACTTGAATATGCTGCCGCCGAAAGCCCGGGCAATAAGCTGGTTGCCAAGGCAGATTCCCATAATCGGCTTCTTTTCGATAAGCTGCCTGACCGTGTCCACTATATAGTCCAGCAATGCCGGGTCTCCCGGACCCGGCGAAAGGAGGATGCCGTCCGGCTCCAGGGCAAGGATATCTCCGGCAGACGTGGTACACGGGACGGCGGTCACGCTGCAATCGAGCCGGTTCAGCAGGCGGAGAATGTTGTACTTCAGACCGCAGTCCAGAGCGACCACATGGTGTTTCGGTTCGGTGCCTTCCGGGTCCCAGCGGTAAGATTCCTTGGTGGTAACCTCTTTCACAAAATCGATAGAGCCGTAGCCGGGTGTTCTCTTAAGCTCTTCGAGCGCCTCCCCGGCTGTCCTGGTGGTGGTTATGATTCCCATCATCACGCCGGCAGAGCGCAGGTGGCGGGTTATGGCGCGGGTGTCGACACCCTGAATACCGGGTATCCCGCTTTCAGCCAGGTACCGGTGGATTGTCCTGGCGCTGAGATAATGATTCGGTTCCAGGCATTCCTCCCTGACGACAAAACCCCTGGCCTGTATCCGGGAGGACTCATAATCGAGCTCATTAACGCCGTAGTTGCCGATGAGCGGATAGGTGGGAACCAGTATCTGCCCCGCGTAGGAGGGGTCGGTCAGCATCTCCTGGTAGCCGACCATGCTGGTACAAAAGACCACCTCACCGGTAGTATCCACCTCGGCGCCGAATGAATAGCCGGTGTGTACCGAACCGTCTTCCAGAGCCAGAATCGCCCGTTTCTTTGTGTCTTTGATGCCTTATTCCCCCTTTTTTACAATTATCCTTTGAACCGGTTGGTGATGGGCAGTCTCCTATCTCTACCGAAGGCTCTGGGAGTAATCTTGATGCCGGGCGGTGCCTGCCGCCGCTTGTATTCACTCCCGTCAACCAGCCGGGCTGCCCGTTTCACTACCTGCTCGTCTATTCCCGTTGCTATAATCTGCTCGATGCTCTTGTCTTCCTCAACATAGGCGGTTAAAACGGGGTCGAGCAGCTCATACGGCGGCAGAGAGTCTATATCCTTCTGGTCCGGTCTCAGTTCCGCCGAAGGAGGCTTGATAATCACCGTAGCCGGTATTATCTCTCTGGCAGCTATCGAATTCCGGTACCGGCAGAGTTCGTATACCATTGTTTTCGGCACGTCCTTTATCACGGCAAAACCGCCGGCCATATCCCCGTACAGCGTTGTGTAACCCGTGGCTATCTCGCTTTTATTGCCGGTTGTCAGTACCAGCCAGCCGAACTTGTTGGATAAAGCCATCAGGATATTACCCCTGATTCTCGCCTGCATGTTCTCTTCGGCGACGTCCGGCTCTTTTCCTTCAAAGGCTTCCGAGATCATCTCCAGGTATGCCTGAAACGCCTTCTCGATTGGAATAGTCAGGAACCTGATTTCAAGGTTCTTTGCCAGAAGTTCGGCATCGGACTCGCTGCCGGCTGAAGAATATCTCGAAGGCATCGCTACCCCGGTTACATTCTCTTTGCCCAGCGCATCGACGGCGATGGCTGCTACCAGGCTTGAGTCTATTCCTCCGGAAAGACCTATCAATACTTTCTTAAAGCTGTTTTTCTGAATATAGTCGTGCGTGCCCAGCACCAGAGCATCATAAACTTCGGCATTCGGGTCGCGGGTTAAAACTTTTCTGGGGGGCAACGACGGTTTTTCGGAACTGAACGGCGTCTCTGATACTGATATGCTTTTGGTGTTGCGCCATCCCTGCTCTTCGCGCAGCAAGAGATCCTTTCTCCACCTGGGGTCGTGAAGTCGCGTCCGGAATACGGATTCTACATCCATGTCGGCGATTATCAGGTCTTCTTCGAACTGTTTGCCTCTTGCTATCAACTGGCCCTTTTCGTCCAGTATCAAGCTGTTGCCGTCGAAGACCAGTTCATCCTGTCCGCCGACTAAATTATTATATACGAAAATGGCGACATTGTCCGCTGCTCTGGTAGCAATCATTCGTTCTCTGAAGCCACCCCTGCCGAAGTGGTATGGTGAGGCGCTGATATTGATAATTACCTCGGCTCCCGAATATGCCTGGGTGGTGGATGGACCTCCCTCATACCAGATGTCCTCGCATATATTTATGCCGAAGGTAATACCGCCTGCTTTATAAATCGGGCATTCCGTCCCGGCGCGGAAATAGCGGTTCTCATCGAAAACCCCATAATTGGGCAGGAATATCTTGTGGTATATGCCGGCGAGCTTACCGTCATGGATTATCGCCGCCGCATTGTAGATATCCTCCCTGGCGTCGACAAAGCCCGTGACGACGGTAAGTCCTGATGAAGCAGCAACCACGCTGTCCAGAGACCGCAGGTTTTCATCGATAAACTGCGGTTTAAACAGCAGGTCCTCGGGTGGGTAGCCGCATATGGCTAGCTCGGGAAAGGTGAGAACGTCCACACCCGAAGACCTGGCTTCTTCTATAGCATTCAGGATTTTATCCCTGTTTCCATCGAAATCGCCCACGGTTGTGTTAATCTGGGCTATTCCTATTCGTAAACGGCGCATATGCTCCTGTTCCTGTGAGTTTAGTTATAAAATCGGCAGGTATTTTTTAAGCTCGTATTCGGTTACCTGGGTCCTGTAATGGTCCCACTCGATTTTCTTGTTCTGGATGAAAGCCTCGAATACGTGGTCGCCGAGGGCTTTTCGCACCACCTCACTCTTCTCCGCAAGCTGGACAGCTTCCAGCAGACTGGCGGGCAGTGTGCCTATTCCTCTCTTCGCCCTTTCCTCTTCGCTCATCTCGTAGACGTTTTCTTCCACCGGGGCAGGGGGTTCCAGCCCCTGTTCTATTCCGTCCAGCCCGGCGGCGAGCATCACGCTGAATGTCAGGTATGGATTACAGGCGGGGTCGGGCGACCTGAACTCAATTCTGGTGGCATTCTCCTTACCGGGACGGTACTCAGGTACCCGGATAAGGTCTGAGCGGTTACGCCGCGCCCAGGAGAGGTAGACCGGCGCTTCGTAGCCGGGGACCAAACGTTTGTAAGAATTAACCCACTGGTTGGCGACGCAGGTGATTTCCGGTCCGTATTTAAGCAGCCCGGCGATAAAGCTCTTCGCTTCTTTAGAAAGAAAATAATTGTCATCGGGGTCAAAGAAAGCATTCTTACTGCCCCTGAACAGGGACTGGTGGACATGCATACCGCTGCC
>CAZBAN010000099.1:0-3571 GCA_964489895.1 uncultured Dehalococcoidales bacterium | reverse complement strand
GGGAAGCTGTAATACCGCGCCATCATGTTAGGTGGTATCTCCTTCAGATGGTAATGAGGTGATACCCCCTCTATCGGATAAACAGCGGGACCTGCCCAGTGGTAAAGCTTTATCGCGGCTTTGGTGAACACACCGGGTGTTACGCCCGGCGGCACGGCGCTGGTAAGTATGGCCCTAAGAGACGGACCCGGCCCGTCACCGCAGAACCACTCGTCCGATGACCCCAGCGAACCCGACCTGACTATATCCCCGGCTGGAGTCACCCACTCTATAGCCAGGTGGTTACGGTCATCGCCGCCGGTGGTCTGGTCCATGTGTCCGTGACCTCTGAGCATCGCCGAGCAGTTTGTACCGGCACCCTTTATGCAGAAATTAAGTCCCCTCTTGAACAGCTCAGCCTGTAGCTGCGCCGATATCACATAGGGCTCAACCACGGCATACATGTTCTTCTCATTAATTTCGATTATTCGGTTCATCCTTCTCAGGTCCAGCAGGATAATATCCTTGGGGAACATTCCCGACCAGCCCGTGCATATGGGTCTGAACTGCACTTTGTGTTTGTTACACAGCTTGACTACCGCCTGAACCTCTGCCGTGTTTCCCGGGAGAAGTACGGCTGCGAACTCGTTATTGAAATACGCAGGCATTATCGCCGGGTCGTCACATATATTCTCCTCTCCCACCACATCTTCGAATTCTTTGTATACTTCTTTACTCAATGCCATGATTATTACCCCCTCTTATATCGCCTTTTCCACGAGTTCAACGATATCGTAAACTTTCAGGCTGCTACCGTTTTCCTTCAGCGCTTCGTTAAAATTTTTCTCACACCAGGGACAGGCGGTAACTATAGCCTCGGCGCCGGTAGAACCGGCTTCGTCTATCCTTTCGCTGGCAGTCCACCTGGCAAACTCAGGATTCGATTCAATAACGCCGCCGCCGGCACCGCAGCACCAGGAGTATTCCTTAATCCTGGTCATCTCCGCGAGTTTCACGCCGGGAATGCTCTTGATAACGTCCCTGGGTGGCTCGTAAACGCCTCTGGTGCCGCGTCGGTACGGTTTCGGCGGGTCGAAAACGAACCTGTCTCCCGGTATCTTTTTACCTTCCCAGTGTACCCACGGTTCACCCAGCCTGCCAAGACGGCACGGGTCATGGTACGTGACTGCCAGGTCTACTTTTTTCCGCGGTTTCAGCTTGCCGTCTTTTATCAGTCTATCGATGTACTCCGCGATATGCAGCACTTCAAGGTCTCCCTTGAGATTGTATTTATCGTAGAGCACCTTGAACGCCTGGTAGCCGTCGGCGCACCCGGTTACAACGGTCTTGATACCGGCTTTCTTAATCATGTCCATGTTCTTTTTAGCCTGGACAAGGAAGTCTTCCGTGTAACCCATCTGATAGGCGCGCCCGCCACAGCATGTCTCCGCATCACCGGCAATGCCGAAGTTGACGCCGGCTTTCTGCAGAATCCTGGCAGTAGCTTTAGCCAGTTTCTGCATATTTTTATCGTAGCTTGTCAGACAGCCGACGTGATACAGTACGTCCACTTTCTCTTTTGTGGCGTCCTTCAGGTTCAGACCGGCAGCCCAGTCTCCACGCTTCCCTTTGGCTCCGGGCACCATCGTGCCCTGTTTTCTGAGACCGGCGACCACCTTCTCAAGAGCCGGGTTGGTCTGGCCGTCCTCGACACACTTTATCCTGAATTCGTTGATAGGCTCCATGACCTCCATGTCCATGGCGTAATTACACGAGACGCCGCAGGCGCCGCACATCTGACAGTTGTATACGACGTCAAGGAGTTTATCTGTGTAATTGAACCCGTTCTTCAGCATCGACGCTGCTATATTCAACCTGCCGCCGGCCGAGTAGGCGTGGTAGTTATATCTCGCTATACTGGGACATACATCTGCGTACTGGCCCCCCTTTATCATCTGCATGGGGATGAACTTGCAGGTAGAACACCGGCAGCACATCTCCATATCGCCCTGATACTGTTCCAGTCCCATCTTAGCTACCCCCTTTACATTTTCTATAGTGGCCTGCCAAATACTGCGTTTTTAAAAACATATCTTCCCCGGATTCATGACGTTGTTCGGGTCGAACATGCCCTTAATCTTGGTCAATACGGCTATCGAAGCCGCATCCCGGTTGATTATCATCTCCGCATTTTCACCGTAAGGTCTTGAAAAGAAGGCGCCTTTACCCATTAATTCCCTGGTGGCTGAAGCGGATAAGTCCCTGACCCGGTTCAGTTCGCTTGTATTTTCGGGACTGTAAAACAGATTGAATTCACAGTGACAGCCGGTACCCTGTACAACCGGCTGGATGTAGACTCCCAGGTCCGACACGGAATAGCCCGCCTTTTCAGCCAGGTTGTTCATAACCCCGATTTGACCTTCCAGCTTATCATTGATGGTCAGGTAGAGCACGTCCTGGCAGGCACCTCTGTGGCGGAGTTTCCAGTAAGGCTCCGCAGAAGGCTGCTGGACCGCCTTCAGTATTTCATTTGCCGATACCCCGCCGGCTGCTTTTACCGCTTCTATCCCCAATCGCTGGGTGATATCGGTGATGTTTTTAACATGAGAGATAATCCTCTCTTCCGGATAATACTCGTAGCCGGCGACAACGTAGAAAAGTATCCACGCTGGCAGGGCGTCCTTGAGAGTCTGGTAATCTCCGGGCCACTTCCTGGCAAAGATAGCCGCCAGGTTGGTGTTATTGATTATGAAGCACTCGTTGACCATTCTCAGCCTCACCAGCCAGGAAGCCAGTTCGAGCAGTGAATCTGGACTTGAAGAACCGACGACAAACGGCTCTTCAAGACTTGGCAGGATTTCACACCTCAAAGATGCCCAGGTTACGATACCCATCGTTCCCTGCGCTCCCTGGATAACCCTGTGCCAGGAAGCCACGCCGGGCCCATACGGCGCTTTCTGTATGCCCCCTACTTCCCACTGCTCCTCCACTGTTCCGGGTCCGGCAGCCTGCCCCGTCCTGAACTCATCACCGCTGCCGAAGATTACCTCAACGCAGGCAAGAGGGTCCGATATATCCCACTGGTACTTGGGCATTATGACAGGCTCTCTCTCCAGCACGCTGCCGATTATGGTCTTGGACTTTCTCGGCAGCAGCGGCATATTGAGCCTGATACCCTCCTTTTTCACCGCCGGTATGAGTTCACCGAAGGTCACGCCCGGCTCGACCATGGCAACCCGACGCGCCCGGTCAACAAAGATAATCTTCTTCATTCTGCTCAAATCTACCACGACAGCCCCTCCGGTACCGGGCACGGTGTCACCCCTGAAATGGGGAGGGCCTGAACTCACCGGCACAAGCGGCGTCTGAGTTTCGTTGGCAATGTTCACAATTTTCTGTACTTCTCCGGTATTGGCCGGTTTAACCACGCACGCCGGTCTGACCGGGTTTACGAAACTCATGTCGCTGGAGTATTCATCCAGAACCGCCGGTTCGCTACTTACGTTTTTAGCGCCGACAATCTTTACCAGTTTCTCCTTTTCAATCATTGTTGCCCCCTTTCAATTCCAGACATATTAAACAGCTCTAAAAA
>CAZBAN010000098.1:0-3654 GCA_964489895.1 uncultured Dehalococcoidales bacterium | reverse complement strand
TGGCACACAACCCGCACTTATTGCAGGTCTCTTCATTAATCTTAAACATATCCAAAGTTGTTCTCCTCCACTCAGTCGCATTGGGATAAAGTCTAAACTGCTACTATTGGTTTGTCAATCCAAAACCAAACAGAACCTGATTGATTACCTGTTGACATTTAGATGATACGAATACATAATAACCTTTCAGTAACAACGAATAATCTTACATATCGGAGAAAAGCAGATGGCGCTGGAAGACTACCAGAGTGATATGGAGACCTGCTGCCGGTGTTCGGCGTGTAAATTCATACCTCTGGAAAAGGTAAATGGATTTCAGCCGGTAAATATCTGTCCCAGCATCTCCCTGTATAATTTTCATGCCTACTCGGGCGGTGGAAGGATGGGTATCGGGGTGGCAATGCTGGAAAATAGACTGGACTATACGGATAAACTCCTCGAAGTAGTCTATAGTTGCATGACCTGCGGGGGGTGTGACATCTCCTGTAAATACGCCATGGACATGGAGGTGCTGAAGCCGATATACGAGACCAGAATCAGGTGCGTCGAGAGCGGTCATACCATCCCGGCTCTCGACCGTCTGGTCAACAGCCTCAGGAAACATGGGCATATGATGCCGGGAGCTAAAGTCAGGCGCGGGGACTGGAGTGAAAACCTGGCGGTTAAGGACTACACCAAGCAGAAAACTGAGGTTATATATCACGCCGGGTGCCGTACCTGCTACGACAAAGATATGTGGAAGGTGGCTCAAGCCACTGTTAACCTGCTGCAAAAAGCCGGTGTGGACATCGGTATCGCAGGGGAGAATGAGTCCTGCTGCGGCGGGCGCGCCTACCAGATGGGCTACAAAGAAGAGGCGATAAAACAGGCTGAACGTAACATGGAGATGTTTAAAAAGATGGGAGTCAGGACACTCGTGACAGGCTGCGCCGATTGCTACCACGCATTCAAGGTACTGTACGATGAATTCGGCTTGAAGGGAGACCTTCAAGTATTACACACCACCGAGTACCTCGACCTGCTTATAAAAGAGGGCAGGCTGAAACCGACCAAGGCACTGAACCTGAAAGTTACCTATCACGACCCCTGTCACCTCGGCAGGCTGGGAGAGCCGTACATTCACTGGCAGGGAAAGCAGGTACCCGGGCACATACGCATTTTCGACCCGCCGAAAGAATTCCGGCGCGGGACATACGGCATATATGACCCGCCGCGGGACATCCTCAAGAGTATTCCCGGCTTAAACCTGGTTGAAATGGAGAGGATTAGAGAATATGCCTGGTGCTGCGGTGCCGGCGGCGGAGTAACCGAATCCAATCCGGAACTCGCCAGGTTCGCTGCCGTGGAGAGGATAAAGGAAGCTGAGTCCACGGGAGCGGATGCTATTGTCACCGCCTGCCCCGGTTGCGAGAAGAGTTTTAGTGAAGCTATCAAGGCAAGGGGTAGCGCTCTTAAGGTATTAGATGTGGTCGAGCTGCTGGACAAAACAACCTGAGCTTTGACTTAAATGTCATTCTGAGGAATCCCGATTATATCGGGATGACGAAGAATCTTATCTCAGAAGAAACCAGCAGAGATTCTTCGCCCCGATTTCATCGGGGCTCAGAATGACATGAGGGGAGTATTTTTAAGGAAATGGCTATCAGCGGAGAACAGTATAAAGCGTTCGAGGATGTGGTTGGACCGAAAAACATCTCTTCCGACCCGGTGATACTCGACTCCTACTCCTGGCGGTCAGGGTTATTCGCTGGAATATACAAGTTCACGCCAAGGTTTGAAGCTGTAGTCCTTCCCGCGAGTACCAGAGAAGTCCAGGCAATCGTCAGGCTGTGTAATAAATTCGGCCTGCAGTTCAAGGCATCAAGTACGGGTTGGGGACTCTATAATGACGCCCCCGGCCCGGGAGTGGTCAGGATAGACCTGAGAAGAATGAACCGCATTCTGGAAATCAACGAGAAGAACATGTACGCGGTGGTCGAGCCTTACGTAATCAGCGCCCAGCTGCAGGCTGAACTGATGAAAAGAGGTCTGATATGTAACCAGTGTGGAGCTGGCAGCAACTGCTCGGCTCTTCCCATCGCCGCCCATCAGGGTGTCGGGCATCTGAGCCAGAGCGCCAGCTACGGCGAGCGTAACCAGCTCGCCCTGGAGTGGGTAACGCCCGACGGGGAAGTAGTCCGGTTAGGTTCGCTGGGGTCACTGAACGAGTGGTTCTGCGGCGACGGACCGGGTCCGTCTCTGAGGGGTATAGTCAGGGGCAACGTGGTACCGCTGGGTGGTCTTGGGGTTTATACCAAGGCGGCAACCAAGGTCTACCACTGGCCGGGACCTCCCACCTTTCCGATAGAAGGGGTATCTCCGCACTACGCCCCGAGCTACATACCCCCCCACTTCATGATACGGTTCTTTTCGTTCGCATCGCTGGATGAATTGTGCCTGGCCGTCCAGAAAATAGGGGAAAGCGAGATAGCCTACGAGTTGATGGGGTTCAACGCCGCCATGGCGGCTTCGAATATGGCGACAAGCAACGAGGAGGATATCAGACTCTTCAATGAATTCAGGAAATTCGTGCAGGGTCCCTGCTTCATGATAATAATAGCCGGTAATTCTTCGAAAGACTTTGACTATAAAAGGAAGGTCCTGGAGCTAATCATAGAAGAGACCGGCGGGAAGTCGCTGGAGAAACTTGTCGAGGACCCAAAGGTAGCCGGAGGCTGCCTGTGGCGCTGGCTCCGAAGTACCGCCTCTATCAGGGAAACGTTCAGGGCGAGTGGCGTCTTCGGCGGAGAGGTCGGCGGTACCGATTTATTCAATCTCATGGCTAAATATATCAATATAACCGGCCAGGCAAAGGGAGACCTTATTGAGCGGGGACTCGTCTATGATGACGATACCTCGCCTTTCACGCAGTCGTTCGAGCACGGACACTACGGACACGGTGAACTGCTTATCCGGTATGCTCCCAACCCGGCAACCTTCAAAGCCCTGACGCAGGAGTTTCTGGCGCAGGCAAACGAAACGGCGATAAACCAGCACTTCGGCGTGCCGGCGCACGTGTTCGGTGATGACGCCCATGATACCTACGGTCCGCACACCTCCAATTACCACCTGTGGCTGAGGAAGATAAAGAAAACTTTCGACCCTAACAACGCCTCGGAAAGCAGCTACTATATAACGGACAAGTAGCGGCTTTCGCCAGACGGGAATTACCTCTCTGTATCTAACAGGTCCTTGAAAAGAGGCAGGTCGGTGAAGGGCAGTCCCAGAGACTTCTTCAGGTCGTTTGCGTTGCGGGGAGCGTAACCCTGCCAGTGATTATTAAACTCGGCGAAAAGTAAGGTAGTCTTTTCAGATGCCTGTCTTACTTTATCCTCCAGCCCGGAAATTTCTTCAGCCGAGTACAGATACTTATAGCGCGTCTCGCTGTTACCTTTCCACCACATTTCTCTATTCCTGCCGTGGAAACGGAAATATGCCATGTTCGAGGTCAGAGGGACTTCCGCGGCAACGGATGTCTGGAATCTGGGCTCGTCTATCTGTACCCAGCAAACGTTACTCTCACTCAATAACGCCGCGGTATTCTCGTCATCACTCCAGCACCGGTGCCTCAGTTCGACCGCCAGCCTGTATCCGCCGAACGTCCTGATGACCGCG
>CAZBAN010000097.1:0-3786 GCA_964489895.1 uncultured Dehalococcoidales bacterium | reverse complement strand
CCACCCTCTCCGCCAGCCTGCGCTGACCCGGGTGGCTATCGAGGCACTTTCAGGATAGTTTTAATAGGAGTTTATCATGCCGGATGGTGATAATTCGCTGCAGATTACAGAAATTACCCATGAGAATCTGAAAGACGTGAACAGCACCGATACTGCTTTCAGGGTGAAATCGAGAGTCATCCCGCATATAGTAAACGGAAAATTTCAATATACCCTGGAAAAGCTACCTGAAAGTTATACCAAATCGTACGAAAATGACGAGCTGGACTATTCTACCTATATCGAAAATCCCGATAGAACTATCTATCTTGCCTATGTGGGAAATACCAATGTGGGTCAGATTATCCTGAGAAGAAACTGGAACCGGTTTGCTTATATCGAGGACATCCGGGTGGGCAGTGAATACAGAAGGAAGGGTATCGGCAGAAAGCTGATAGACAGGGTAATCGAATGGGCAAAGAAAGGCAATATGCCCGGCATTATGCTGGAAACTCAGGATACCAATGTCCAAGCCTGCAAACTGTATGAGAGCGCCGGATTCGTGCTCGGCGGGATTGACACGATGCTTTACGGGGCTGCGAAGAAATACTCACACGAGAAAGCCCTGTTCTGGTATCTTGTATTCTAGTCTTCAAATTGTCATCCCTCTACCCCTATGCTAGAATGGCATTGAAGTGGAAGAACGCAGAGAAGACCTCAAGTACTGGGTGGGTTTCAGCCTGATACCGGGCATTGGCCGCGTTAAATTCGGCTTGCTCGAGAACTATTTCAAGAGCCTGGAGAATGCCTGGAGTGCTCCCCCCGGCGAGCTGAAACGGGCTGGTCTGGACAGCGGTTCCATCCGAGCTATCGGCTCGGAACGCCCCAAGATTTCTCCTGATGAAGAAATGGAGAAAATCAACAGTCACGGGGTAAAGGTGTTTACCTTTCATGACGAGGGCTACCCTGCCCGACTCAAAGAGATTTACGACTATCCCCCGATAATATATGTCAGGGGTAACCTGCTCCCCGAAGACGAGTGGTGTCTGGCGGTGGTGGGCACCCGCAGGGCTACCGTTTACGGGAGACAGGTCACGGAAGAGGTGGTTACCGACCTGGCTCGTAACAAAATCACGATCGTCAGCGGGCTGGCTAAAGGGATTGACTCAATCGCCCATCGCAGCGCTCTTGAGGCAGGCGGCAGGACCATAGCCATATTTGCCTGCGGACTGGACAGGATATATCCAGCCGAGAATGCCGAACTTGCCAGGCGCATCCTGCAACAGGGAGCCATAATAAGCGAGTATCCTTTAGGTACCAGACCCAGGGCGGATAACTTCCCCCGCCGCAACCGCATTATGAGCGGGCTCAGCCTGGGCGTGCTGGTTATAGAGGCTGGAGAGACCAGTGGCGCCATGATTACGGCTAACCTGGCACTGGAGCAGAACAGAGAGGTGTTTGCCATTCCGGGCAGCGTTCTCTCACCGGCAAGCAAAGGTACCAACCACCTTATTCAGGAAGGAGCCAAGCTCGTCCGGGACTATACTGATATTCTAGAGGAGCTAAACCTGACAGCGGTAGCCCAGCAGATGGAAATGAAGGAAATTCTGCCGGAAACGGATACTGAGTCCCTGCTATTGAAAAAGCTCGGGGCTGAACCTCTCCACATCGATGAGGTCTGCCGTTTAAGCGGCTTACCGGTATCGGAAGTAAGCAGTACTCTTGCCATGATGGAGCTTAAAGGGCTGGTGAAGCAGGTAGGGGCGATGAATTACTCGCTCGCCAGGGAAATAAGGGAAGTATACAGGGTGAAGGTGGATTGACAGCGAAGAAGAAAGGCAAAAACCTGGTTATAGTAGAGTCGCCTGCCAAGGCGAGGACGCTGGGCAGAATACTGGGCGGTAATTATGACTTAAAAGCCTCGCTCGGACACGTGAGGGACCTGCCTAAAAGCAAGCTGGGAGTGGATGTGGAGAACAGCTTCAGTCCGGAATACGTGATACCGCGGGCTAAAACCAAGATAGCAAAGGAGCTCAGAGAAGCCTCAAAAACAGCGGCCACCGTGTATCTGGCTACCGACCCCGACCGCGAGGGAGAAGCCATCTCCTGGCACCTGGTGGAGGTGATGAAAACGAACAAAACGCCCTACCGCCGGGTTGTTTTTCATGAGATAACGGAGGAAGCGATTATCGATGCTTTTAAGCACCCCCGTTCTATTGATATGCAGCTCGTAAACGCCCAGCAGGCAAGGCGTGTCCTGGACCGGCTGGTGGGTTACAAGCTCAGCCCGTTACTCTGGAAAAAGGTAAGGAGAGGACTTTCTGCGGGCAGGGTGCAGTCGGTCGCCCTGAAAATAATCGTTGACCGTGAACGTGAAATAGAGAAATTTAAACCGGTGGAGTACTGGACTATCCAGGCTGAGCTTGAGAAGAAGACCGCTGGCAATGGTAATCCCGCCTTCCGTGCCACGCTGGTAGGTCTGGCGGGCGATAAAAAACTGGATATTCCTGACCAGCAAGAAGCTGACCTGTTAACGAATGAACTGGAGAAAGCCGGTTACAGCGTGGGTAAGGTAAAGATGAAGAAAGTTACCCGTCAGCCGGCGCCTCCGTTTATAACCAGTACCCTGCAGCAGGAAGCCTGGCGCAGGCTCCATTTCAGCGCATCCCAGACCATGTCAATCGCCCAGCAGCTTTATGAGGGCTTACCCATTGGCGCAGAGGGCAGTGTCGGGCTTATAACATATATGCGTACAGATTCTACCCGCGTAGCCCGTTCGGCGGTAAATGAAGCCAGGGAATTTATAAAAAAGAAGTACGGTGAAGAGTATGTCCCACCACATGCCCGTTCATTCGTTAGGGCTGTAAAAGGCGCCCAGGAAGCTCATGAGGCGATACGACCGACAAGAATCAGGCGGGAGCCTTCACAGATAAAGCAATTCCTCAATAACCAGCAGTTCCGGCTGTACGAGCTGATCTGGAAAAGGATGGTAGCCAGCCAGATGGCGGCGGCTATTTATGATAACACCACCGTGGATATAGACGCTTTATCGCAGGAAACGCAAAAAGGCTATCTGTTCAGGACCTCGGACTCCGTCAACCGTTTTCCCGGCTTTACCGTACTCTATATTGAACGGAAGGACGAGGAGGAAGAAGAGAATGGGTCTTCTCTCCCGGCTCTGGAAAAGGACGACCTGCTTAAACTACTGGGGCTATATCCGGAGCAGCACTTTACCCAGCCCCCGCCCCGTTTCACCGAGGCTACTCTGATAAAGATGCTCGAGCAGTGGGGTATCGGGCGTCCCAGCACCTACGCCCCGATTCTGTCCACAATCCAGGAACGTGAGTACGTTACAAAGACCGGCGGCAATTTTCAGCCTACCGAGCTCGGCTCCGTGGTGACCGACCTTGTCAGCCAGTATTTCCCGGGAATCGTTGACGTAAAATTCACCGCCCGCATGGAAGACGAGCTGGACGAGATAGCCGGCGAGAAACGCGACTGGGTGGGCGTTGTCAGGGACTTTTATACTCCCTTTGAGAGGGACCTGACCCGGGCGACCGAGACCATGGAGAGGGTAAAGCTGCCCGACCAGGTAACCGATGAAATCTGCCCTAACTGCGGCAAGCCGATGGTTATAAAGATGGGGCGTTTCGGTAAATTCCTTGCCTGCAGCGGCTACCCGGAGTGCAAGACAACGAAGTCGTACCAGATAAAGACAGGCGTGAGCTGTCCCGAGTGCGGCAGCGAGCTGGTGGAGAGGGTGAGTAAAAAGAAACGTACCTTCTACGGATGCAGCAGCTACCCCGA
>CAZBAN010000096.1:0-3818 GCA_964489895.1 uncultured Dehalococcoidales bacterium | reverse complement strand
CTCTCCAGCCTGAAACATTGTATAGAAATGAGGATTTCCCTTGGCTGGAGAGGGGAGTAAAAGAGAGAGGGGGGCTTCGCCCCCCTCTCATAATTCTCTCCCCCTCTCACATAAAGGAAAACTCGTAATGTAAAACAGGCAACTATGTGAGAGGGGGATTAAGGGGGTGAGTATATCAACCAACCAAATCCGAAAAGTTCATGATATTCCCTTGCCTGGTTGAATAATAGCCCGGGGCGATGTAGAATGCTTAACGCCGGATATATCAGGGCTCGTAATCATAATAATCCAGTTATTTAAAAAACCGGATTTCGGAGGTAAAAATGAGTGAAGCAGTGCGTGACCTGTCAATATTTAATGAGTTTGGTTTTACCATGAAACCCGTAGGCTTGAAATTTCTCCTTTTCAAGCCGGAAGGTGTTAAAAAACTCGATAAAAACCTGTCATTTTGCGAGATGATAAAGGAAGCCCAGGAGACAGAGCCCTTTTACGCCGTGCAGGAGAATTTTACCTGCGTCGGCCCGATACTTCTTGGCATGGCGGAGGGCGACCCGGTTTTTGAGAGCGGGCACATCGGACAAAGCCTTAATATTTTCGAGGAAGCGCGCGCCAACCGGAGACTATACCACTACATCACCAAACTCGAGAAAAACAGCGTTAACTACGTCGTTTTTTCTTCACTGGACAAGCTGACGTTCAACCCCGACGTCCTGGTACTTTCCGCTGACGCCACTCAACTGGAAATCATACTGAGAGCGATGTGTTTTTCAACCGGTAAGATGTGGACCAGCAAGGGAACGCCGGTTATCGCCTGCTCCTGGTTGACGACCTATCCCTATATAAGCGGGGAGATGAACTACATCATCACCGATTTGTCTCACGGCATGAAGGCAAAGCAGGTATTTCCTCCCGGCACGATACTCGTGTCAATCCCATATGATGAACTCACTCACTTAATCGAAGGCCTGCAGAAGATAGAGTGGTACCCTGCAATGTACACAGAGGGTAGAGAGGCACACGACCGGAAATTCAGGGAAACAATCGAGACTCTGCACCAAAGACTGCAGTCGCAGTGAGGATTTAGCTGATTTTACAGGTCTAGCTGCCTGTCGAGTGGTAGTGTCTGACACCGAATCCCCACACCAGCAGCGATACAGACAGGAATACGACCCCGACGATGGGCGATGTCCAGTGGAACCATACGGGAAAATTGAGCGCGTCTGCTTTTTCCATAATAGCCAGTAAAGGAAAATAGGTTACGCATGCCACCGGGACTATAAAAATAAAGAAATAGGCGAACCATCGCTTGAAAATCGGCAGCGGCCATTGAAGTGCGTACACCCCTCCGTCGGTAAAGGAGTTCATAATCTCCAGGCTCTGTGTCGACCAGAAACACATCGTTGCCTGTAATATCAGCAGACCCGTAAATATCATTATCCCACCGGAGATAGAAAATATCAGTAAAGCCGCTTTTGCCGGGTCCCAGACTATCCCGATGTTGACTGACGCCCATACCAGTATCGCCAGTCCCTGCAGGAACCTGCCGAATCTCAGCAGGAGAAAGTCGTGGGCTAAAACCTGCAAAACAGTAGTCCTGGGGCGCAGAAGCACCCGGTCGAACTCCCCGCTGATTACCTGAAGACTGAACGTGTCGAAGCCCCTTCCGAAAGCCTCTGATAACGCATAATTGACGTTGATTAGGCCGTAAAACATGGCTACCTCAGCCAGCTCCCAGCCCTTGATGGAACCGAACCGTGAAAACAGCACCAGAATACCGACGAACTCGATGATGGTCACGAGAAAATTGCCTATCGTAAATAGAATGAACGAAACGCGGTATTGCATCTGGCTTTTAATGCTGATGCTGATAAGTCTGAAATACATTTTCAGGGAATCAACCACATTATCCTCCCTGGACAACAACCCTTCTCATGCCCCTGGCAAGAAGCCATGCTCCGAAAATCACGAAAACAGCAGTCCATAATATCTGAAGTAACGCCAGCGTAAAAATCCCGGAAGCAGGTATCAAACCCAGATAGAAACGAAAAGGTATATCAACCAGTCCACTGAACGGCAGGAGGCGTAAAAGCTGCTGTACCCCGTCCGGGAAGAAGGCAAGCGGCACTATCGCTCCTGAAAGTATCATAATAAGAGCCGGGAGTATTCTCTGCACCCCGTCTCCGGCAATCGTCCAGAGAGTCGAGATAGCTATAAGATTGGAAATGGAACAACCGAGGAGCAATGCCAGGAGAGTTGAGACCAGCCAGGCTAAACCGGCTGCCGCCGAGACCGGTGCCGTCGGATTTAAGCCGTCCGGCAGGAAATAAACTATGGTGAAAAGGGGTATCCCGGTCAGCAAACTAGGTACGAGTCTGAGCGCAATCAGCCGGAAGTACCATAACGAGTAAAGACTCAGAGGTCGGCACAGCTCATAAGCCACGTTGCCCGACCGGATTAAAGCCATGACTTCCTGGTCGCCGTTCCATGGCAGCATCCGGAACGTCGCCTGCCCCAGCCAGGCGTAGGTTACGACCTGCTGCAGAGTCATCGGCTGTACCATGTTGCTGGAAGCATAGAAGGCATGGAACACCATGACGATGAAGAGACCAAAGAAAAACTGGGTGAAAAAGGCAGCCGCGGCAGCAGCCCGGTACTGCAACTGCACGGCGAATCTGAGTTTGATGATGGAAATATACGCATTCAAAGCTTGAATCCGTAATACATTTTTGCCACTATTTCCTCGATAGGGGGATTCTCAATAACGAAATCCTTGATTTGATTATCGGCGGAAACTGTCCTTATCAGTTCAGCGGCGGATGTTTTTAACGGGTTGAAGCGGAACTCGGCATGATTATCTTCATATGCCGTCAGTTTGGCGATTTTATAGTCAAGTTTCCGGGGCTGCTCAAGGAAGTCCACCTTGGCGATTCTTTCCGGAATCACGGCGTTTCTGAGCTGGCTGACATCTCCGTCGAAGAGTATCATGCCATTGCCGATAACCATTATCCTGGAACACAGCGCCTCGATGTCGTCCATGTCATGGGTGGTGAGAATAACCGTAACCGTCCTTTCTCTGTTGATGCGCCTGATGAAATCGCGTACCGCTATCTTTGAGACGGCGTCCAGTCCGATGGTCGGCTCATCGAGGAACAGAATCGGGGGCTGGTGTAACAGCGAAGCGGCAAGTTCGCACCTCATCTTCTGACCGAGGCTGAGCTGTCTGACCGGCATCTCCAGGAGTGATTGCAGGGATAATACCTCGATGAGTTCGTCCTTCATCATGGTGTAGGACGATTGCGGGATGCGGTAGATATCTTTCAGAAGCTCGAAAGAATCGATAACGGGTACGTCCCACCAGAGCTGTGACCTCTGCCCGAAAACCACGCCGATGTGCCGTACGTGCTCTTTCCTCTGTTTCCACGGTATACGTCCCAGTATCTCGCACTTCCCGGAGTCGGGCATCAGGATACCGCTCATTATTTTTACCGTGGTCGATTTACCCGCTCCGTTGGGTCCGATATATCCCACCAGTTCTCCCTGGCCGAGCTCGAAAGAGACGCCCTTTAGCGCCTGAATAATCTCGTGTTCCCGCCTGATTACGCCTTTGAATGAGTTAATAAGTCCGCTTTTTCGTCTGGGGACTTTATATGATTTGTACAGGTTTTCGACAACGATTTGAGACACGTTTGAACTCCGTGGGGATAATAGAATATGCTGATAAGCATATTAGCGTATCATACAAGGCAATAAATGTCAAATATACAGTAGTATACTAATAGACCTGTTTCTGGTAACATGGTTATCTCAAACAGGCTGTT
>CAZBAN010000095.1:0-3875 GCA_964489895.1 uncultured Dehalococcoidales bacterium | reverse complement strand
GTACTCCTCTACTTCTACTGGTGGAGACGGAGAACAGCCTAAAAATAAACATCTTGTGTCAAACTTTACAGGGACTGCTCGACCAAGCAGTCCCTGTTTTTCTATGCTGTGATTAGCTAAAGAAGGAGGCAGCTTGACTCCTTACATAATTCATAGATTCTCCCAATAAGGAAACTGTAATATTAAAATAAACCATCATTTTAGCCTCGGGTATGGAGTTCTGTATGTAAAATAAAAATGTAATATCTACAAAATTTATACACTTAATGACCTAAAAACGTCTTTTAAGGTACATCCATAGCCTCAATGCGACACAGTGTCGCAAATTCAGTGTAGAAGTATGAAAAAAGAGAACCTGATATCATACTCCATGTAGTGAAACGGTAAGGTGTTGTATCTAGGATAACTACAGCTGGCAGAAGGCAGCATAATCCGATAAAGGAGGAGAATTGATATTTAAAAGGGCTGGAGTTTAATCAGCCCTTCGACTTTTAACCAGGAAGAAAAATGGTACCGTTATTATTACACCTGCGAATATTGCTACCACTATCATTGGCCACTTGACTTTTTCTCCCTGCGGTGACTGCTGTGGTGCCGCCGGTGTAATTTCACCCGTTGAGGCTGCTAATTCTATGACTGTAAATGAGTCGGTGAGTCCGTTAACATTCACTAAATAAGTGCCGGCTGTGTCCTTCGATATTGTGAAGGTTACTTCTTCACTGCTGCCGGCGCTTACTGTTACTCTTTTAGTTGATTCAACCTCGCCGTTTATTTTGAGTATTACTTCATAGCTGCCAGACTCACTGCCGGCATTGGTCACTGATAAGCTGATGGTTACCTTTTCACCTGCGTTAACCTCAAGTGGAGAAATACTCAGTGCGCCGGGTGTGAAGGTCGCTGTGGCTGGTACCGGCGTTGGTTCTTCCTCTGGTGGTTCCTCTGCCGAAGGTTCTTCTGTTAGCGGTTCTTCCAGTGGCGTGGTAATACTGATTACAGCGAATGTGGTGAAGTGGGCGACAGAAGCCGTAATAGTGTTATCTTCGGCATCTATAACGCAGTCCAGCTCTACCCATACGTCATTAACCTCATCGTACCAGGCTAAAACCAGGTCTTCCTCGGATACGCCCTCGGGAATATCGTCGGCACTATATCGCCATGTTATTGTTATTGGCGGGTTAAAGGTAGCCCCGTCAGGACCAAAATCATAGGCTAAGCCGATTATTGTGGAATCTTGAGGTGGTGGAGGGAGACTGGTGTCAACCTCGACATTCATGGTGGTAAGCGGATTTTCATCTCTGTCCAGGGCAATCGTGCCTTCGGTGATATTCAAAGTAAGTTTCTCATCCTCGGAAGTAGCCTCTATTGTCTCCAGTATTTCGCCACTTGAACTTATTGCGTGGCTTGCTTCGGTGCCGAATAAGCTGGTAGTTACTTCGTTTTCAGTTGTCGTTGAATCAGAATCGTCACCATCACCTCCGCCTCCGCCACCGCCTCCACCACCACCGCCGGATACGGTAAACGACCACTCTCCACTGGTTGAATTCCCAAGCTTATCAGCCAGTGTAATCTTGACGTCGTGACTTCCTCCTGATAAATCGGATGTCGGAGTATAGCTGATGCCTACCCCGGTAACGGATGCGCCTGCGGTTACAACCGTATCATCTACCTCCATGATGACGCTGGCGGTATCGACTCCTGACAGAGCGTCCGTGTATGAGGCGCTGATGGTTGGGTTGGCAATATCCGTGGTGGTCTCGGGTCCCGGCTTACAGCTGGATATAGCGGGCGGCGTCAGGTCTTTAACGGTGAGGTTTAGTTCTTCGGGATGGTCATTCTGAAAACCGGTGGTCTGGTCTGCCTTGATGTCATTAGCATAAAACTCTACCAGGCTACCTTGAGAAATATCACCCTGGACTGTAAGCTTGCTGTAGAGGTCGCCGTATAATCCTTCCTCGGTTACTGTAATGCTGCCCTGTTCCACACCATCCACCAGGGCTGTAACGACGGTACCCACCGGGGCTCCGACCTGAAGGCTCTGCTTGTAGACGGTTATCGTCCCCCAGTACCTTCCTGGCAACTGGGGAGGTGCCTGCGCTGACGCCGATAATGGTGGTAACAGCACCAGGGCTGATACTATCAGAGTTATCCCTAAAATTCGTCTCATTTTACCGTAATAGGCTCACTTACTCTTCAGTGAGTGAGCCTATTATACTACATTTTCGGAATTATCCGAATACCTTTTTCCTCTCCTGAAGGCTGTCATAGCCCAGGACCTGAAAGCTGCATCTACTGCATATTTATCCGCAGCTCCCATAGCAGGCCGATCAGGTTGTTAATGTAATCCTGTGGGACATTGCCTGCAAACTGGTGATGCTCAATTTCAACCTTGCCATTCTCTATCCAGAGCAGGCAGACATATGTTCTACCTTCATTATCGGAACGGCGGAACATAAGGTATGCCCAATTAGGCAGTTGATTCGCATCGCCGATTTTCTGCCAGTTAAGCTGATATCCCCATTCCCGCATTTTGTTTTCGAGGTCCTGGTAGTACTTGTAGAGTTGTTCGGAATCGAGTCCACCGCCATATGTAATATTGGTATGGATACCTATTTCGTCAGGAGCCTGGCTGTAAGATGTCATCACCACCTGTCCCCAGTCGAACCGGCGTACGCCAAACAGGTCGTTGCCCGGCTCCTGGCACTCATACACAATATCGATTCCCTCACCGCCGACAACGTCTATATGGCACTCCAGACCGGCGTCTCCCATCATCGCACTTAAGTCGATGGAGGCGCTATCCTCCAGCCCTTCCCATGAGTCCACATTCCATCCGCGTTCCGGCATCGTCTGCTGGTAGAAATTAAGCACTCTGCTGGGGCTGACATCACCCGAGTAGGTGAGGTATATCTTGGTATAGCCCTCAGCGGTATATTCCTCATAGTGTGTCCTGGAATTCCTCTCCTGGTTATAGCGAGGCACTATGGGGTCGAGGTCGTTCCCCGATTCATCGAAGTTGGCAACAGTAATCGGCGTGGTGCTGAAGCCGGCGAGTTCATCCGAATCCTCCATGAAGACCCAGTAGCCTCCGCCGATGCTCATTTTCTTTACGTCAGCGGAGCCTACGGTATACACCCAGGGATTCTGCTGCGAGTACCATCTATAGCCGCCGAAACCGTACTGCTGTCCATAGATGTCCCAGTAGCTGTAGTTATCATTGATGGTAACGGTCTGTTCCGGGCTGACCACGGCGCTGTATCCCCTGTTTCCCTGAGCCTGCTCGAGCGATACCATTGCCTCGGTCACCGGCATCGAGTCCCAGTCGACGGGAGGTATAGCCAGACTCACCAGGTTCCAGCCGCTTTCGAGAGACAGCATCGGAGGCTGGGTTACTTCTCTACTGAAGATAGCGCCCAGCTTGTCTTTGCCAATGATATAGGCATATATCGGCTGCAATGGCTTGATTACATCCGTCGGTGCGACACTGACCCATCCGGAAACCGGGTCATACCTTATGGCGTCAATACAAAGCAGCCCGTCTCCTAAAGCCCGTATCTCTTCCCAGGTTGAGTGTCCATCTCCAAGCGTTACGGGAGTGGATACCAGGTTCCACCCTTCTTTCAGGGGAAGCATAGCGTCAACTATGGTCAGGTTTATACTGTTATGAACCATATTTCCACTCCAGTCAAGTGTGGTTACCGGCACGATAAAGTCACCAAGCGTGAGCTTGTCTAGTATTCTCTGGAAATCGTTCTCATCGAGATATGATGCGAGAGGTTTTATCAACTCATCTCTCAGGTTTAAATTACGCTGGTAGACTCCCTGACTCTGGCGCCATAGCTGACTCTGGTTTGCTAACTGAACAAGCCAGTTTTCAA
>CAZBAN010000094.1:0-3877 GCA_964489895.1 uncultured Dehalococcoidales bacterium | reverse complement strand
GACCGTGGGTTCGAATCCCACCCCCTCCGTTTATCCTGAGCTTGTCGAAGGATTGAAATGAGTCGAAGGGTGAAAGCAAAACTTGAGTGGTTTTTCTATATAGTTGAGTGTAGAGACGGCTCTCTATATTCCGGCATTACTAATGATATAAAAGGACGCATAGAAATACATAATAAAGGAACCGGAGCAAAATATACCTCTATTAGGCGACCTGTAACCTTAAGTTTATAACGAAAAATATGGTAGTATTTCCGAAGCAAGAAAACGAGAGGTGCAGATTAAAGGCTGGTCGAGACACAAAAAGGAGCAACTGATAAAGGGTTTTCCTCGACTCCGCTCGGAATGAACGAATCCTTTAGCCAACGAAGCTCTATGGAGCGTAGTCGGTCACCCCCTCCGCTTTTATCTATTCCCGCCCACCACCCTTAATGTAGCTTAAGAGGGGCTCTGCCCCTCTTAAAAACACCCCGTTACTTAATGTTATTTTTAGCGTATATTCTTTTATGCTCTTGCTTATTTTTCCTCAATATCAACCGAAACTTTATTCAGCATGGCTGCGCCGAGGGGGTTGAGGTAATAGCCGGTTACGTAAGGTTTTACCAGTACGTAGTTTTTCCCGAACCATAAAGGCAGGCAGGCGGCGTCATCAACCAGCAGTTGTTCTGCCTGCCGGTAGAGAGCGAAGCTGGTTTCCGTATCCTGCTCCAGACCCGCCGTATCAAGAAGAGTGTCTACTTCCGGGTTGCTGTACTCGCCGTAGTTATGTTTAGCATCGCTCTGGAAGAGTAACGCCAGGAAACTCTGCGGGTGGGGGTAGTCCGCTATCCAGCCTATATCGAACGTCTCGTCTTTCTCCTTAGTCAGGTTGTAGATGTACCTCTCAGGTTCAAGCTGCCTTACTGCTACCTCCACTCCCAGGTTCTGCCTCCACTGGTCAACTATAGCCTCAAGTTCCTGTGATACTATGCCCCCGTAGCCTGCCGTGGTAAGGGTGATGGGCGGCAGATTGGAGATATCGCCGTACCCGGATTCACTGATTAACTCCCTTGCTCTGGTCGGGTTAAAAGGGAATCCCTTAAGACCCTCGCCGTACCCGGGTAGACCGGGGGGCAGGATTCCGTACGCCGGCTCCACCATACCCCTGTATACAAGCGAGGCTAACTTTTCCTTGTCTACAGCCATGGTAAAAGCGAGCCGGATATTGACATCGTCGAAAGGGGGTCTGGTGGTATCGAACCCGAGATAGTAAAAACTGAACTCCGGGAATATTTCCAGTTCCCGGTAAAAAGACCCCGATTCGTCCGTTACCTTATCCTTGTAGATAACGGGGACACCGGTGATATCTATCTGTCCGGTTTCATATAAAACCAGAGGAACCCCTCCCCAGAGACTGAATATGACTGAGCTGACTTTAGCGCGTTCACCGTAGTAACGCCCGTACCTTTTCAGTACAAGCTGGTTACTTTTCTCCCACTTTCCGAGCGTGAAAGGACCGGTACCGTTCGGCTTGCGCCACCACTCATCCCCTGATTCCACGTTATCTCTGTCCACGACAAAGGAAGTGGGGTATGCCAGCTTATATAAAAAGTATGACTTGGGATCGTCAATGGTTACTTCAAGGGTATAATCATCACGGGCTCTGATACCGCTGATTTCACTGGCTTCACCGGCGAGCATTTCTTTCGCACCGACGATGTCGCTCAGGTAGTCAGCTGCCGTCGAAGAACCGGTATCGGGGTCGCAGGCACGCTCCCACGAGTACTTGAAGTCGGCGGCTGTAACCGTCCTTCCATCGTGAAATGTGACGTCACGCCGGAGATAGAAGGTATAGGTCTTTCCATCGTTGCTGACCTTCCAGTCGTTTGCTATGTCCGGCGCGGGTTCCATGTTGTCGTCAAGGCAGAGCAGACCGCTGAATATCTGCATAACATACTGGTGGGAATTTGAGTCTGCGGAGATGGCAGGGTCGAGGGTATGCGGGTCGATGCCGTAAAGGTTCAGGACTTCATCCTTACCGGGTGCTGTGACTTCATCCGGAGTCGTCTTGCATCCGCTGACCGGCACCAGAAACAGCAGACTTAACGTTACAGCGACCGCAAGGATTGTATTAAAACGTTTATGCGACATCAGTTCTTCAGTCTGTAATAGTCCAGTGCCTTTTTCAGGGCAAAAGCACCGCGCTCAAGAGAGATAAAGACGGGAATGCCGCCTTCCTGCAGGCTGTTGATGGTGACTCCCGCCTGCTCAACATCCTCGGGCGAAAACGCCCAGGCGAGAACGGCGATTAGCGGCTTTTCAGACCTCTGTCTGATATCGACCAGTAATTTGTTAAAGTTATTATCCGGTCCTCCGGGACCGAAGCGTGATGAGACCAGCAACGCCAGGTTATCTATATTATCATCCCTCTCGAGTATCTCGATGATACGCCTGATCTCTCTGCGGTTCTGGTTGGCTGTATCTATCGGGTTGCGGTATCCCCCTCCTATCAGGCTGTAAAAGGATGCGAGTTCATCATAAGACTTGCGGGTAAGTGTGGGCACTCTAAGTCCGGCTTCGGCGAAGGTATCGGCGATGGCTACGGACTGTCCTCCCGACACTCCGGTTATGCCGACTCCGTCACCGCGAACGGGGGGAAGATACAGGATAGCTTTCAGGACGTCGATGAGTTCACCCAGACTTGAAACGGACACCGCCCCGTGCTGTTTCACCGCTGCGTCCCATACGGACTGGGTTATGGCGAGGGAGCCGGTGTGTGAAGCGATTGCCCGGTCTCCTTCTTCCGTCCGCCCGCCTTTCCATATCACCACCGGCTTCAGGGCGGATACCTCCTTCAGTACCTTGAGAAACCGCCTGCCGTCCTTTATCCCCTCGAGGTACATACCGATTATCCTGATTCCCGGGTCGCGACCGAAATATTCGAGGTAATCGGGCGAATCGAGTACTATTCCGTTGCCGAAACTGACGGTTTTATTGATTCTCAGCCCCTGCAGCGATGCCTCACGGTTGAAGGTGACGGCGTGGGTGCCGCTCTGGGAGATGAGCCCGACCTGGCCCGCCGGGGGGTTGCTCTCCACTCTCATGCCCTGCCCGACCCCGATACTGGGATTGAATATCCCCATGCAGTTCGGCCCGACGAGGTGGAAGTTACTCCGTTCCGCTATCTCGGTAAGCGTGCGTTCGAGTTCCATCCCCTCTCTGGTATCGGTCTCTGAAAAGCCTGCGGTAAAGAAGTGTGCCGCGGCTGCTTCCTTGCGGATGCAGTCCTCCAGTATTCTGGGAGCTACCGCTCTGGGCACGGCTACGATTACCAGGTCAATGGTGTCCGGAATGTCCAGAAGGCTGGTATAATTTTCCACTCCGAGGGCTTTAATTCCCTCGATTTCTTCAGGGGCGACCTGGACTGAATAGAGATTGCCTTTGAAATTGCTGTGGGAGCGCAGCCACATGTAGTTGCTTTCTTTCTTGTCTCCTACGATTGCGATGGATTTTGGGTTAAAAGCCCTCTCAAGTTTATTGAAATCTACCTGCAACGCATTCTCCCTCGAACCCCGACCTGATGTAATATCTATCAAGATAACTGTGCAGAAATATCACGCAGCCTTTGTATCGCTTCGCCCGTACCGACTCTATCGGCGTTCAGTTCTTCGACTATTCGCTCTATCTCTTCGAGGTATTCTTCGATGTTTCTGACCTGTTCACTATCCAGAGGCATTGATAGAAGTGGTTCGATGGCTCTTTTATAGAGCTCGGCGTTAACTCCCTCTACAACCCTTACCGCTTTTTCTTCGGCTTCTGCGGGTGCTTCCTCAACAGGTACGGCTACCTCTTCAGCTTTTTCCCGTGCTTCTATTTCCGCTCGTTTCTTAGCTTCTATCTC
>CAZBAN010000093.1:0-3957 GCA_964489895.1 uncultured Dehalococcoidales bacterium | reverse complement strand
GGACTCGAACCCCCACGCATCGCTGCACCAGATCCTAAATCTGGCCCGTCTGCCAGTTCCGGCACTTCCCCATTATCTTCCAGAGCTTTCCATAATCAGGAAATGTCGCCGATTTTAGTCTATCACTTCTTCTTTTATCAACCTTTCATACTCGTCATCCGGTAAGCCCAGTAGCTCTTTAAAGACATACTCGTTGTGTTCGCCCAGCAGAGGAGCCCGTTTCATATCAGGCGTATACTTGGACATCAAAAAATGGTTACCCATCTGAGTGCGGTACTTTCCCCCATCGGGATACTCAAGCTGGACAAACGTTTTCCGGTGCTTGAACTGAGGGTCGTTGTCCAGCAGGTCTTCACCGGTCTCCGCCACACCTGCCGCCACTCCGGCTGCCTGCATCTTGCTCATCACTTCCTCAGCCGTACGGGTGGATGTCCACTCGTTCACCAGCCTGTCCAGCTCCTCCTCATTTGTCTTTCTCGCCCTGAAAGTGGCGAACTTCGGGTCATTCTTCAGAGCCGGATTACCAATCACGGTACAGAAACTCTCCCATTCTTCATCGGTGAACACGGATATAGCGCACCACCTGTCTTCGCCCTGACACCGGTAGGCATTATAGGGAGCGGCATATTCACATTTATTCCCCGTCCTGCCGACCACCCGCTTGTTTACAACGTAATCCAGGACTAGCGTTCCCATAAACTGCATACCAGCCTCATACTGTGACATATCGAGGTATTGCCCTTTACCCGTCCGGCGCCGGTATTCAAGTGCAGCCATGATGGCGATGATGTTATAACGGGGAGCGATGAAATCCGTATAAGCCGCTATCCATCCCGGCTCCCGGTCAGGCCAGCCAAGAATATTACTGAAACCCGCCAGAGCCGTCAGTTTATGTCCCGAGCCCGGGTGGTTGAAATGCGGTCCCGTCTGCCCCTGCATGGAGGTGCTGAGCATGATAATATCAGGTTTTATTTCCTTGAGAACCTTATAACCCAGGCCCATCCTGTCCATTGCTCCTCCGGCAAAGTTATCCGCCACGATATCAGACATAGCAATCAACTTTTTGACCAAATCGAGTCCCCTGGGGTCGCGGGTATTGACAGTCGCGCTCAGTTTGCCGGTGCAGTACTGGTCAGTACTGCCTGAAAGAGGTTTTCCTCGCTCCCAGCCTGGTCTATGCCTGGATTCAACTATAATAACCTCCGCTCCCAGGTCAGATAAATGCTTGGTTGTCAGGGGACCCGTGAGATGCCAGGTGAAATCCACAACTCTTATACCTTCCAGAAGCTGTTTAGTCATAATTGTCAAACCTTTCCGTTCTCTCTTCTTTAGATTACCCCCGCCTGTTTCAACACAAGGAGTTCCTCCTCTGAAACAGCAAGTTCATCAACATAAATTTCCCGGTTATGCTCGCCGATAAGCGGAGCGCGTCGCGATATTCGCGGCGGCGACTCGGAATACCCGGTGGTTGGACCGGGATAGGTAATGGTGTCGCCCAGTTCGGGATGCTCCATCTCCGCCCAGATCCCCCTGGCTTCGAGCTGAGGACTCCCCAGCATGTCGGCGGGAGTGGATACGGGGTAGAGCTGGACACCGTTCTTCAGCGCTCCCTCGAAGAGTTCCGCTTTGGTATGTTCCATGAAAAATTTAGCCGTCGGTTCCTCGATTTGTTTTATCTCTTCCGGGGTGGTTTCAAAACCGAACTTACTCCAGTCGTATTGAGTTAAGAAATCGGTCGCCGCCCCTTCGCTCTCCAGCCACTCAACCATCGGTACGTTGGTACGCAGCGACATCGGTCCCCCCCAGTAAAACCATGAGACATAGCCATCCTTGCAGGGCCACAGCTGTGTTATCCGCCCGCCCGAACTACCCGGCTCCGTTCTTTTCTGATTCATCTTGTGCAGGTCCCAACCGGAGGTAATATGCTCGGTACACTGGACAACCGAGTCCTGGATGGAGACATCGACCTGCTGTCCTTCCCCGGTATCCCAGCGATGATAGAGAGCCGTCAGCGCTCCCTGAGCGCCGTCGCATCCGGCATGAAGAAACGCCTGGGAATGGTGGCTGAAGTGAATGGGAGGACGGTCAATGTCACCATACGGCGCCATTTCACCACCCATCGCCCAGGCTACGATGTCGGAAGTCTTGAAGTCGCGGTAAGGACCGGACTGCCCGAAAGGAGTGATGGACACCATGATTACGCGGGGGTTTATTTTTTCAAGGTCAGAATATCCGAGTCCCAGACTGTCCAGATATCCCGGCGGGAAAGACTCAATCACAAAATCAGCGGTCTCTACCAGCTTCCTGAAGAGCACTCTTCCGTCAACCGTCTCGATATTGAGCGTTATGCCTCTCTTGCTGGTATTGAGAGCAAACCAGAACAGACTCTTTTCCGGGTCAGGCTCGTCATGGTAGAACGGACCCAGGTTCCGGGCTTCATCGCCACCCGGTCTTTCTATCTTGATTACATCGGCACCGAGGTCTCCCAGTATCTTGCCGCACAGGAGACCCTTTTCATCGGCCAGGTCCAGAACACGGTACGGACCAAGCACACTTTCCGCTTTTTCCTGCATACTGAGGACTCCTTTCTAAAGAAATTGAAAAGCCTGCTGAAATATAGGGTATACCATTTAGTATAAAGGTTGTCAAACTGGAGATACACAGGGTATCGTACTGTTTCGGTTGATAATGGTTTCTTATATATACCGGATAGTGATAAAATATGCCATCAGGAAAAGGTGCCAGGTATGAAATAATGCATTATACCGGTGTAGATATAATAGAGATTGCCCGTATCCGGCGGATAGTAGAGCGGTGGGGAAACCGTTTTCTCCACCGCATATATACCGAACCGGAACTCAGGATATGCCGTACGAAACCGGACCGTCTCGCTTCTCGCTTCGCCGGCAAGGAAGCGGTCATGAAAGCCCTCGGCACCGGCGTAAGAGGCATTAGCTGGCGAGAGATAGAGATATTAGCCGAGCCCAGCGGCAAACCGGTGGTAAACCTGTACGGAAAAGCACAGGCTACAGCAAAGAGTCTGGGACTCGACGGGCTGGATATCAGCCTCTCCGACTCAAAGGAGCACTCAATCGCCTTCGTAATCGGGGAAACAAGATAAGATTACGCCTAACGGACAATAACCAGCCGATTTTTACTTCCAGCAGCCTTTGAGAAATCTTTTGTCAATGGTAATGATTTTATCGGCTACCTCTCTTAACGGGCGGGATGTACGGTCTTTACCGAAGAGCGCTACCTCAACATTTTTACCGTTGTCCTTCACCGCCTGTAAAGCACCGACATAGTCACTGTCTCCGGCAACCAGAACACCCACGTCGTAGTTGTCCTTATAACTATGCGTCAGAAGGTCGGTGGTCAGTTGTATATCCACCCCCTTCTCATACGGAGGGGCATTAGGCCAGTTTATGTAAACCAATCTCCCCAGGCGCAGCTCGCAGTAAGGTATAGCGCCAACGCTGGCGAAAAACGCCTGCTGGTCACGGTAACGCTCTGGTTCTTCTCTACGTCCCACCGTGGCGTTGTAATAGTAAATTCGTACCAGGCGCCGCCTATCGATAATCTTACGGACGAACTTGCCAATATCTATATCAGCCCTTTTAAAATGCCCTTTTAGAGAGTGGTATAGATTACTGCCATCGATAAATACCATCACTCTTTCTATACTACTTGCCATATTATTACCTGCTTTAAAGTTATTTTACTCCTGGTATGTCAATTATATAACCTAAATGTTTAAATTGCGAATTTTATGTCCAATACATCGTAGTTAAGTTCTCATCAATACTCAAAGCTGGTTCCGTTTGCCCTTGCATGTTGTTATTAGCCTCACCCCTTACCCTTTCAGGATGAACCCTTCAGGGTGAACTTTTCAGGATGAACCCTTCAGGGTGAACCCCTCTCCAGCCAGTACGATTGTAAATAAACGATGATTTTTCT
>CAZBAN010000092.1:0-4048 GCA_964489895.1 uncultured Dehalococcoidales bacterium | reverse complement strand
GTCTGCGAGGTAACAAAAGGCGGATTGAAAAACTATACCGTCAACCCGGAGGATGCGGGTATTCGGAAAGCGAGCCCGGACAGCCTGAAGGGCGGTACGAACGATGAAAACGCATCTACGCTGCGTTCTGTTCTTTCCGGGACGCCGGGACCTCAGCGGGATATTGTATTGATAAACGCCGGAGCCGCGCTGGTGGCGGGGAACATGGCGGCATCGCTGGAGCAGGGCTTGGACCTTGCAAGGAATTCGATTGATTCCGGTAAGGCAATGGAGAAACTTGATAATCTGGTAAAATTGACCAGCAGCTTCGGCTAAAAGAGAAAAAATGATTCTGGACGATATAGTAGCTGACAAAATACCTGAAATTGAAGCAAGGAAACGCGAATTACCTCTGGAGGAGCTGAAAAAGGCTGCTTCAGAGCAACCTCCCGCGCTGGATTTCGCTTCAACCTTGAAAGGTGAAGGAGTGAAAATCATCGCCGAGGTCAAGAAAGCGTCGCCCTCGAAGGGCGTTATCAGAGTCGACTTCAATCCTTTAGATATAGCCCTGACCTATGCCGAAAACGGGGCTTCGGCGATATCGGTACTTACCGATAATAAGTACTTCCAGGGCAGCCTCGATTACCTCAGGGAAATTAAAAAAGCGCTGGAGGATAAAAATGTTCCTTTGCTGAGAAAGGAATTTATTCTCGATGAGTACCAGGTCTACGAATCGAGGGCTAACGGCGCCGATGCTTTGCTGCTAATTGTTGCCATTCTCGATACTGAAAAGCTGGAGACTCTGCTTGAATTGAGTCATATACTGGGTATGGGCTGCCTGGTGGAGGTGCACAACGAGTCAGAGCTTGAAACCGCCCTGAGCAGCGGAGCGGGAATCATCGGAATCAATAACCGCGACCTTAAAACATTTGAAGTTGACCTGGATATTACCGGAAGATTAAGACCGCTCATCCCGGGTGATAAAGTGGTCGTCAGTGAAAGTGGTATAAAGGGTCGTGGTGACATGGAGAAGCTTGCCGGCTGGGGTGTTGATGCCGTGCTCATCGGCGAGTCTTTGATGGCTTCGGATGATATCGCTGCTAAGATGAAGGAGTTCCTGTGAAAGTAACAAAGGTAAAAATCGACGGCCTGTCCGAGGTAGAGCATGTCCTGGCGGCTGGCGAAGCGGGCGCTGATTTTATCGGTATGATTTTCGCTCCCAGCAAGCGTCAGGTCTCGGTTGAGAAAGGCAGACAACTGGCGGAGGCTGCCCACGGCATGGCAAAGCCACCGGCAGTCGTGGGTGTTTTCGTTAATCTGCCGGCTGAAGAGGTCAACCGTATTGCCGAGGAATGCCGGCTCGACCTGGTCCAGCTCAGTGGCGATGAGACCTGGCAGTACTGCCTGGAAATCGAGAGACCGGTTATCAAAGTTATTCACGTGGCCGAAGGGCAGAGTGCCGATTACCTGATATCCGAGATAGAAAACGGTTATGAAATTTTTAAGGAAAGAGATGTTACCTGCCTTCTTGATACGGAGGTGGAAGGCGCTTACGGCGGCACCGGTCAGACGTTTAACTGGATGGTGGCGGCGGGAGTGGCGGCAAGAATCCCGGTAATAGTTGCCGGAGGTCTTACCCCGGAGAATGTCGGCAGGCTTGTCAGCCAGGTACATCCCTGGGGAGTAGACGTTTCTTCGGGGGTGGAGACCGATGGTAAAAAGGATGTTGCTAAAATCAAAGAATTTATCGATGAAGTGAAAGCGGTAACGGGAGGTGGATAATTGATACATACGAAAAAGGGTTATTTCGGAGATTACGGGGGGCAGTTCGTCCCCGAAACGTTGATGCCGGTGCTTGACGAGCTGGCGGTAGCCTATGATACGGCAAAATCTGATAGCGCCTTCTGGGCTGAGTTTGACTCGCTTTCCCGCGACTACTCTGGTAGGCCGACGCCCCTTTACCTGGCGGAGAAGCTGACCGAGCAATGTGGAGGCGCCCGTATTTATCTCAAGCGTGAGGACCTTGCTCACACCGGAGCGCACAAAATAAACAACGCTCTCGGACAGGGCTTGCTCGCCCTTAAAATGGGCAAGAAGAGGATAATCGCCGAGACCGGAGCAGGTCAGCACGGAGTGGCTGCCGCCGCCGTATGCGCCAAGCTGGGTTTAGAGTGTATCGTTTACATGGGTGAGGAAGATATGAAGCGCCAGGCGCTCAATGTCTTCCGCATGAGGCTGATGGGCGCCGAAGTAAGACCTGTGTCCAGTGGAAGCCGGACGCTGAAAGACGCCATCAACGAAGCGATAAGGGACTGGGTAACCAATCCCGGGAATACGTATTACCTCCTCGGCTCGGTGGTGGGACCTTATCCCTATCCGGTGATGGTCAGGGATTTTCAGTCGGTAATCGGCAAAGAAACCAGACAGCAGATTCTGGACAAGGAAGGTCGTTTGCCTGATTATGTGGTCGCCTGTGTTGGCGGCGGCAGCAATGCCATCGGCATATTCTATCCCTTTATTGATGACAAGGAAGTCAGACTTATCGGCGTGGAGGCTGCCGGCAGGGGCATTGAGAGCGGGGAGCACGCGGCACCACTGATGGCGGGTAACGTGGGAGTCCTCCATGGGACAAAGTCCTACATCCTCCAGGACGGCAGCGGCCAGATCAGGGAAACGCACAGCATCTCCGCCGGTCTCGATTATCCCGGTGTCGGTCCGGAGCACAGCTACCTCAAGGATACCGGGCGCGCCGAATACACTGCCGTGAACGATACTGAAGCTCTCGAAGGCTTTCAGTTACTGTGCCGTACCGAGGGAATAACTCCGGCGCTTGAACCAGCCCATGCCATATACCATGCCGCCGGACTGGCAGGTTCTCTCGATAAGGGTAAAATCATCATTATCAATCTATCGGGACGCGGCGATAAGGATATGGATATCGTCGAAGGGGCACTGGGGGTGAAACCTTGAGCCGTATCGATGAAGTCTTCAAACGACCGGGACACACCGCCCTTGTTCCGTACGTTACCGTGGGATATCCGGCTATCGAAGCTACCATGAAGGTTGTGCCGCTTCTTGCCGCCAGCGGCTGCGATATCATTGAGCTGGGGATACCTTTCTCCGACCCTCTCGCCGACGGCGTAACCATACAAAAAGCCAGTTATCAGGCTCTGCAGAACGGTATTACCCCGAAAACCTGCCTGGAGGTTGCCGCCGAGTTGAGCAGGAAGGTCAACGTGCCGCTTGTGTTTATGACCTACTATAATCCGGTCTTCAGTTATGGTCTTGAGGAGTTCTGTGCCGCCTGTGCCGGTTCCGGTATCAGCGGCTTGATTATACCTGACCTGCCTCCTGAGGAAGGCTCGGAGATGGAAGCTAGCACAAGGAATCAGGGGCTCGACCTCATTTACCTCCTTGCACCGACCAGCAGCAGAGAGCGTATCAGACTGGCAGCCGGAAGGTCGCGTGGCTTTGTCTATATTGTTTCGGTTACCGGCGTTACCGGCGCCAGAGAAATGCTCCCCGCCGATTTAGAGACATTTGTCGGCAGAATCAGGAAAGAAAGCGATAAACCGCTCTGCGTCGGGTTCGGTATATCCACTCCCGAGCAGGCGGCTGAAGTGGGACGGATATCCGATGGCGTAATTGTTGGTAGCCGGATAGTCCAATTAATGGAAACTGACGGCTCACTGGCAGGGGTAGCGAGTTTTATTAAAAAATTAAGACACGCTCTTGACCGGCCGTATTCTATCTGAACCGGTCCAATCTTGATATTGCAGGAAGAAATACAACAGACTGGCTACTTTTTTCTGCGTAGCCAGCCTGTTATATATCTCTTAAATTTAGATTACGGCTTTAGCTTTTCCCAATCCTGAACATTTTAGTCCCGCATACGGGGCAGACTCCCTGGGTAGCTGGTTTGCCGTTCTTCATGGTTATCGCTTTAGCGTCCTTTATTTCCCTCTTGGCTCGACACTTCACACAATATCCTTGCATCGACAGACCTCCTTTTTTGGTTAGAAAGCATAAACTATATATGCCTGTGTTGTCAAGAGGTTGGGTTAAAAAT
>CAZBAN010000091.1:0-4263 GCA_964489895.1 uncultured Dehalococcoidales bacterium | reverse complement strand
GTTGTCCAGGACTTACCCAAGGGTAAGACTCTATGGATGATAGACCAGAGTGACATTGTTAAAGCCAAGAAAACACTGGGTAAGGTTGCCTGCCTGTTTGGCAACGTGCCCTCCGACCTGCTGGTTGTCGGCGCACCCACACAGGTGAAAGACTATGTAAAGAAACTCATTGATACCTGCGCCAAAGGAGGCGGGTTTATCGTGAGTAACGGGGCGTTCTTTGACCAGGCAAAGCCGGAAAATCTCCACGCCATAGTTGATACCGCCATGGAGTACGGCGTCTATAAATAGATTTACTAAAATAACGGGTAATTAGGATGCTTGAGAAGCCGGGTATAGAGCCTGTAATACTGCCGTGCCCGGCTCTTCTCCTTATAACGGGCGGGGAAGTACCATTTTTAATGAAGGGATAATAATGAGTGCAGCTAAAGACAGTGAAGAGATTAAAAAGGCCGGTTGCGCTTTTTGTGCCGGTAATTGTGGGGTTCTGGTAAAAGTAGAGAACGGTAAGGTGACTCGTATTACCGGTAACAAGGAGCACAGACTGACTCTGGGCAACGTATGTGAGAGAGTCGGGTATGGTTCAAGGTGGCTTTATCACCCTGACCAGCTGATGCACCCGTTGAAAAGAGCCGGCAATCGCGGCGAAGGTAAGTGGCAGAAAATAGAGTGGGAGCAGGCTTTCAATGAAATTGCCGGAAAACTGGGTGATTTAAGAGAGAGTTACGGACCGGAAAGCCTGGTTATAACCGAGGGAACTTACCGGAGCGGGATGTTCTGGATGCGGTCACGGTTCCTCAATCTGTTCGGCAACCCGCAGAATGTTGCCCATGCCGGGGTGATTTGTTTTCTGAACTGTTACGCGATAAATATGGCATTGCTGGGAGGCTGTTGCAGCCTGGCTTCTAATATATCCCACGCTAACTGTGCCGTAATCTGGGGGCAGAACCCGGCAAGCTCTTTCCCGCGGACGATGGCATCTATCAAGAGGCGGAGGGGAGATGAAAATTTTAAAATTATCGCTATCGACCCCAGACAGACCAGGACAACTGAAATGGCAGATATATGGCTTCAACCCCGACCGGGCACCGATGCAGCACTGGCTCTGGGCTGGCTGAATGTCATCGTTAATGAAAAGCTGTACGACAGAGAATTCGTGGCAAACTGGACATACGGTTTCGAACCGCTCGTGCAGCGTGTTCAGGAATATACACCTGAAAGGGTTGCGGAAATTACCGGTGTGGATGAAGAGAAAATCATTGCCTCCGCCCGGATGTACGCTAACGCAAAACCTGCCTGCATGGTCAGGGGTGTTGCCGTTGACCAGATAGGACGCAATGCGTCCAGAGTTGAGCAGTCCAGGGTAATTTTACGTGCTATAACCGGTAATCTGGATGTCAGGGGCGGCGACCTTATTCCGGATATCGGGCCGGAGATAGACGGCAATCTCTTCCGCCGTGAAGTGTTCCTCGAGCTTATAGATAAGTTACCCATAGAAAACCGTTCCAAACAAATAGGTGTGGACCGTTTCAAGGTAATGTCATGGCAGAGTTATGGACTCACCTCAGAACCCTATCGGAAATTATTCGGTCAACCGGAACCGGTTGGACATCGTGTAGCCGCCTCACCTCCTTTAACATGGCGGGCTATTCTGACAGGTGAACCCTACCCTGTTAAGGCAATGATAACGTGGGGGAGTAATCCTATGATGTGGGCGGCAAATACCAGGCTTGTACATGAAGCTTTGAAAAGCCGGAATCTGGAGCTCCATGTTGTTATGGATTTCTGGAAAACACCCACCGCGGAGCTTGCCGATTACATTTTACCGGTCTCAAGCTGGATGGAGAGACCTCTTTGCTCGACATTTGAAGACCTGTCTGATGTTGTGTTCGGTGGCGGCAGGTCTGTTCAACCTCTGGGGGAGAGGAAGGATGACTACACAATCTGGCGTGAACTGGGAATAAGACTCGGGCAGGAAGAATACTGGCCCTGGGAGACAATAGAGGAAGCGATTCAGTATCAGCTAGAACCGCTGGGTATTTCTTACCAGGAATTCGTTGACACGGGTTATATCCGTGGGACCAGAAAATACAGGAAGTACGAGGAGCGGGGTTTCCCCACATCTACAGGTAAAGTGGAGCTATATTCAACCGTGTTTGAGAAACTCGGTTATGACCCCCTGCCCTACTACGAAGAGCCGCCTGAAAGTCCTGTAAGCACTCCTGAAGTGGCCAGAGAGTATCCGTTGATTTTGAACACAGGCGGAAGATTCATGCCGATGTTCCATTCAGAACATCGGCAGTTGGGAATCGGGATGAGGGAAAGGCATCCTGACCCTCTTACGGACATCCACCCTGAGACGGCGCAGAATCTCGGTATTAACGACGGCGACTGGATTTACATCGAGACGAGACGGGGTAGAATCAAGCAGAAGGCCCACTTCAACCCAGGAATACTACCAAATGTTGTGAATGTAGAAGCCAGTTGGTGGTTCCCGGAAAAGGACGGAGCCGAACCATCTCTGCACGGAGTCTGGGAATCTAATGCCAACGTATTAACTATTGACGACCCTGAGAGCTGTGACCAGCTGACCGGCGGTTGGTGTAACCGGGCGTTATTATGTAAAGTTTATAAAGCTGACACCTTTCTGGAAATCCGTGATTAGTAGAGCCCTTTCTATTTCGCAGTCTTTGACTCACCAGGGCTGCAATTGCTGCCAATCTGATATTATCACACTTATTCCGACTGGTCTGGCAGGTCACAGTCGACACAGATTGTATCGAGCGGAAGTCCGATTGCTTCAGCCAGTTCCTGAACCGTTGGATGTACTAAACTATCGATGCCCAGAAATTCAACTCTTTTCTGGATAGATGGAAACCGGGTGGCTAATAGTTCTCCTTTTTGGATTGTTTTCCCCCAACGACAGTAAGTAACCGAGTCAGGATTAGAAATCCTGAAATGAATCTCACCAATATTTAAAGCCTTGAGTTTCGGCACCATATTCTTTTCGGTCTGAGTACCCCTTCGTATAGAATCATCACAGACCACTACTTTCTTACCCTGGTAGCTCTCTCCGCTTCTTAGCTGTTTTATGTGGGCTTCTAGGTCTCGTTCCTCCTGACTGGCTTTGGGGTAACTTCTCCCGGAGTAAGGATACTTAAGTAAAACTTCATCATATACAGGAACTCTTTTAATTTTCCCCTCGTTAATCTGCCGGCAAAATTCTTGATGATATCCAATTGCGCAGAACCTGCCGGAATCAGGGACAGGGACGACGATATCCGGAATAAATCCTTTGTCTATATCTCTCCGTGCAAGAATGGCTCCCAGTCTTTTTCTTACTGATGTAACGGGGATGCCTTTGAAGACTGCGTTAGGAAAATTAGAATAAACCCAGACAAAAGAACAGATCTGACTTCTAGAGCCGGTTAATTTTCCTTTAGATTCTGCCTGGCCATTCTTGAGTAAAACGATTTCACCCGGTTCCACATCCCGCTGGTAACTGAATCCCCAGTTTTCAAAACCGGCTGGGTCGGTAGTAGCCGTAATGGCTCCCGCTTTTTCACCGATAATTAGCGGCCAGCGTCCGCTGGGGTCACAGACCATATATATGCCCTCCTGGGAAAGTATTGCCAGAGAGTAAGCACCCGTGATTTCGTTGTTCATGTTTTGAATCCCGTCCAGGAATCCTTCTCCCTGAGCAATCAATTTGGTTATGAGTTCTACATCCGTTCCTCCCCAGGCAAAAGTATGACCGTCTTTTTTATATTGTGCTACCAGTTCAGCGTGATTAATGATATTTCCGGTATAACAGACGGCGTATTCACCTGCTTTTGAATCTACCAGAATCGGCTCTCTGTTATCACCGCAATAACCAATTCCCATATTACCTTCAAGGCCTGCCAGGTCCTGAGAAAAAGTTGGCCTGAAAAGTCCGCGGTGAGTCCGTATATTGATTTTACCTCCGTTATAGGTGGCTAACCCAGCATAATCTTCCCCCATGTGTTGCTGGTAGAATGTCAGCCAGAATAAATCATCCAGAAAAATACCTTTATACTCTTTTGGGTTAATGCTCAACGCAGTAAATCCGGGCATATATAGCCTCCTGAAGTAGTTTTATGTGACATCCTGAAACGCCGGTCACCAATGATTATAACCGAAACGTGACAGGGGCGTCTATCGTTTGAGGAAGAAAGTCTGAGAAAAAAGTGGAGCGGGAGACGGGGCTCGAACCCGCGACAACCTGCTTGGAAGGCAGGGACT
>CAZBAN010000090.1:0-4354 GCA_964489895.1 uncultured Dehalococcoidales bacterium | reverse complement strand
GCGATAACACGAATGCTAGCTTGACAATAAACTGTGATTTTGCTACTCTATTTACACGATGAAGAGTAGCTTTTTAGTTATAGTAGTCGTTACAAATACATAGTCCGGCCAGTGGGTCGTCTTTATTAAAGGCTGTCCCCACGGGACGGCTTTTTTATTAACAAAAATGGGAAAGGATATCATGGCGGAACCAGCACGAATACAGGATGAAATGCCCAAAGCATACGAGCCTGCAAATACGGAGCAGAAGTGGTACCGGTTCTGGATGGAGAATAACTATTTCAGGGCTGAAGTAGACCCGGATAAAAAGCCCTTTGTTATTGTCCTGCCTCTGCCCAATGTTACCGGTGAGCTCCATACAGGGCATGTCCTGGTTGTTACCCTGCAGGATATAATGACCCGCTGGCACCGGATGAAAGGTGACTCAGCGTTATGGTTGCCCGGGACCGACCACGCCGGCATCGCGACACACGTGGTAGTGGAGCGGTCGCTGGCTGCGGAAGGACTGGACAGGTATCAGCTGGGCAGAGAAAAGTTCATTGAGAGGACATGGGAGTGGGCGGAACAGTCCCGTAAAATAATCTCCGAGCAGCACCACCGGCTGGGGGCTTCCTGCGACTGGAGCCGAGAGTATTTTACCCTGGACGAAGGTCCCAGCCTGGCAGTGCGGACGGTGTTTGTTAACCTGTATAACAAGGGGTTAATCTACCGGGGTGAGAGGATAATCAATTACTGCCCCCGCTGCGCCACCGCGTTATCCGACCTTGAAGTGGAGCATAAAGACCTCCAGGGTAATCTGTGGTATGTCCGGTATCCGATAATCGGAGAGGGCGGGTATATAACGGTAGCCACGACGAGACCCGAAACGATACTCGGTGATACCGCTGTTGCCGTGAACCCTGAAGACGAAAGATATAAATCATATATTGGTAAAAAAGTATTACTGCCTGCCGTGAACCGGGAGATAGAAATAATCGCCGATAATGCCGTAAGCACGGAATTCGGCACTGGCGCCGTAAAAATAACTCCCGCCCACGACCCTGTCGATTTCGAGGTAGCCCAGCGTCACGGGCTGGAGTTCATTAACATACTGAATCCGGATGCCACCATGAACGAGAATGCCGGACCTTATGTCGGCATGGACCGCTACGATTGCCGCAAGGCTATAGTCACCGACCTCGAGAGAGATGGCCTGCTGGTGAAGGTAGAGCCCTACGTTCACGCGGTAGGGCACTGCCTGCGCTGCCAGACTACTATCGAGCCTCTTGTCAGCGAACAGTGGTTCGTCAGAATTAAGCCGCTGGCTGAGCCGGCAATAAATGCCGTTAAGGACGGACGTATCACTATTATTCCCTCAAACTTCTCCAAAGTTTATATAAACTGGATGGAGAATATCCGTGACTGGTGTATCAGCCGCCAGCTCTGGTGGGGACACCAGATTCCGGTCTGGTACTGCCGGGACTGCGGTGAGTTGACGGTAACCGTTGATGACCCGGAGACCTGCAGCAAATGCAATTCGAAAAACATCGAGCAGGACCCGGACGTGCTGGATACGTGGTTCAGCTCGGCACTGGTGACCCACTCTACTCTGGGCTGGCCAGATGATACCGAGGACCTGCGGTATTTCTACCCCACCTCCGTGATGGAGACCGCCTATGATATTCTCCAGCTCTGGGTATCCAGGATGATTATGATGGGATTGGAGGATATGGATGATATCCCGTTCCATACCGTATACCTTCATGGCTTGATACGGGATGAGTATGGAATAAAGATGAGTAAGGTCAGGGGAAACGTGGTAAATCCTATCGATATTCTGGAGGAGTACGGCACAGATGCTCTGCGTTTTGCCGTGGTCACGGGGACGTCGGCGGGGATGGACAGCAAGCTGAGCCAGGACAAGATAGAAAACGGGCGGAACTTTGCCAATAAGCTGTGGAACGCCACCCGATATGTTGTCAGAAACCTCGATAACCGGAAGGTGGATACCGCTATCCAGCATGAATCACTACCCGTTGAGGACCGCTGGATTCTGAGCCGGTTAAGTCGTACCGTATCAGGCGTGAATAGACTGCTTGAGGACTTCCAGTTCGCCGAAGCCCAGCGGCAGATTTACGAGTTCCTCTGGAGTGAGTACTGCGACTGGTATATTGAGCTTACCAAAATACGCCTGAACTCCCCTGATAAGGGAGTGCCATCACCGATACCTGTCCTTGTACATGTCCTTGAGACCGCGCTCAGGCTGCTTCATCCGTATATGCCTTTTATTACCGAGGAGCTGTGGCAGAACCTGAAACAGCGACTCCCCGAAGGCTGGCAGACGACCGATTCGATAATGGTAACTCCTTATCCTGAATCCGACGGCGAGGCAATCGACCCCGAAGCGGAGAGGGTGATGGACTCGGTGATAGAAATAGTCCACTCGATACGAAATGCCCGTGCCGAACATAACGTGGAGAACTCGAGGTGGATAGAGGCGCGAATATACGGCGGCGAACTGACTCCGGTCATAGCTCCGTATTTTAAGGCTGTAGAAATCCTTGCCAGGGCGAGACCGGTAACTGTCCTGGATACGAGAGAAGAGGGTCAGGCGGGCGATAACTCGCTGGTGCTGGTGCTGAAGGAGACCGAGGTTGTAATACCGATGGAGAGCATGGTCGACCTTGAAGCCGAGAAAAGACGACTGGAGAAAGAGCTGGAACGGAACCAGGCGGAGGCTGACCGCCTCGGGGTAAGATTGAAGGACAAAGCCTTCCTCGAAAAAGCGCCTGCCGCCGTTGTGGAGAAAGAACGCCAGAAGAGAGATACCCTGACCGATAAAATAGAAAGACTGAAACAGCAACTCCTTAAATACTAGAGGAGAGAATAATGAAAGAGAAAATACTTGTTCCGCTGGATGGTTCCAGAGTGGGTGAGGCTGCCCTGCCTTATGTGGAAGACCTGGTGGCGAAGTTTCTGCCGGAGCCGAAGGTAGAGGTCACACTCATGCAGGTACTGTCATCACTGTCTCACTACGTCGTTGCCGGAGAAGCCAGCGCCCGGATACCCTTTACCGAGCAGGAAATAAAGCAGATGGAGAATGCGGCGGCGAGTTATCTGAGAAAAGCCGGCAGGGGACTGAAGGATAAAGGAGCCAAGATAAGCGTAAAAGTAGCTGTTGGCAATGCCGCCGAGGAAATCATCAAGACGGCTGATGAACTCAATGTGGACTTTATCGCGATGTCCAGCCACGGGCGTTCCGGACTCAGCCGGTGGGCTTTCGGCAGCGTGACCGACAGGGTGGTGAGGGGAGGAAACAAACCGGTTCTGGTGGTGAAGGCACCTAAAGATGCCCAGTAGACCCGGCTAGTATTGTGAGCCGGATGGCAGGATATCGACGGTTTCCAGTTCGGATTCATGATTGTTCAGCCGCCGGGATATCCCCTTCCTTTTCAGCCAGTCGAGCGCTTTCTTGGTATCGCTGGCTACTTTGGCTTTATCGCACTGCTTTAAACGGTGCTTGAACAGCCAGTAGGTGAATTCTTTCAGCTCATTAAGCTTGATGGACTTTAGCTGGGAATAGCGTTTTTCTTTCCTGAACCGCCTGAGCATTATAGCTTTGGTCGAGCCGTATATGCGCCGGTAAGCCTCGTTGGTGGTGTCTTTATCTCTGTATAAACCTGAAGACCGCCTCTCCTTGCGTACCTCTTCTTCCACGGCGATAATCAGGGCTTCCTCCACGGTGATACCGTAGTAGTAGTTCAGGTGCTGGTGATACTTGTTTATGCCGATAAGCTCCCTGAATTCCTCTGTATTCAGGTCTAGCGGGGGTATGCCGTGGAAAAGGAGGGCGGTCTTCTCGGCATCCGGGAGAAAGCCGTCGACCGCCTGGCAAAGTCGCTCGGCAAGCAGCAGCCAGTCGAAAGCTTCGCCGGAAATCAGGTATTTATACGTGCGTTCGTTAATGGTTTCCTCGGTAACGTCCCACCGTTCGATGGCTTCGAGCAGGGCGAGGTACCAGTGCTTGCCGCCGGTGATTTCCTGCTTCAGGCGTCTTATCGCCTCGTTAGTCTCTACCGGGTCAAGCTGGGATTCCGGTAATTCGCTTTCAAGCCTTGGCATTTTCAACTCCGGCTGCTTCTGCCTTCAGCCTTTCGTAGTATTCAAGACGTCCGGTATTAACCAGCTCGGTAATCTTCTTATTGATAGCCTCGCCCACCCCCGGAATCTCCTTCAGCCTGTCCTCCCTGACCAGCTGCTCCACCTCCACCGACATCTCCGTAATGGTCCTGGCAACTTTTTCATACGCCCTGATTTTAAAGATATTGTCCTTTTTACACTTAAGCAGGTAGGCAATATCACTAAAAACCGCAGC
>CAZBAN010000089.1:0-4406 GCA_964489895.1 uncultured Dehalococcoidales bacterium | reverse complement strand
TCTCGAATGACAGTTCGGGAACTGTCCTGAATGGCCAGCCAATCTATTTAAGGTAATAATTACCGCTTAATCATTCACCTTTACGCACTCGACTATCCATTCATTTGCTCCGGGATGCCATGCGCTGAAGTCGAACCCGCCATATTCGGCGATGATTCTAAAACCTGATTTTTCCAGCAACCCGGTCAATGTTTCGCGGCTTATAAGCTGTAGCTCGAATTCATGCAAAAAGCTCTCGGTTTTTCCCTGCGTTTCAATAAATACCTCCTGCTTTATATGCTGGCGCATGGTGTCGGCGTCGTATGAGGATTCACCGAGTTTCCAGGTTTTTAAGCCTGTCTCGGGAAAATTCGGAGGTTCGAATCTGAGCTCCGGTAATCGCCAGGACTCGTTTGCGGGATAAAAAAGCTCAAGCGTAAGGCATCCTTTGTCCATGAGATGGTTATGGATACAGGTAAGAGCTTTAAGCATTTCGGTTTCTGTCAGGTGGTGAAAGTCGCCGGTGCCGATGAAGGTAAAATCATAGTCTTTGTCGGGCAGGTGCAGGTCAGTCACATCGCCGGTCAGGAAACGGGGGTTTGTGCTTCCGGGACTGTTCTTTTTCGCCATCGCTATCATCTCAGGCTCAATGTCAACCGCAGTCACGCTCAAACCGTTTCTAGCCATGCCGCAGGCGACTTCACCGGTGGCGCACATCAGCGACAGTACACTGGTCCCGTGTTTTTTCGCTAACTTCGAGTAAAACTCGATTTCATCGGGACGACCTGGCTCCCACAAGTCCCATACCGCAGCATGCCTGGCGTAATTGCCTCTTTTCATGGTCATTTCCCTTAAAAGATTAAAACAAACGTATTTTAGCACGAAAAGCTAACAGGTTTATAAATATGAAAATATATGAAAATATATATTGATTAATGAAAAAATATGAAATATAATGAAAGGACAATCAGCGTATGAGGAGGAACGCCATGAGCGAATTTGAAAAACTCTATACCGTTGGAGACATAGCGAAGATGGCTTCCTTAACACCCCGCACCATCAGGAACTATCTGAAAGACGGCAGCTTGCAGGGTCAAAAAATCGGCGGACAATGGAGGTTTACCATGGAAAATATCAAGCAGTTGTTCAGTAACAGCGGGTTTTCAGGTGAAATGTCGAGAAAAAACAGACAGCAGGTCCTGAATTTTTTAGGCGGTAACAATGTTGATGTTCAAAGCAGGATTCAGGTCTGCACCGTCGTCGACTGTTATTGTGAAAATCAAAAAGCGGGGCAACAGCTTTACCAGAAACTGGTTACCGTGATAAATACAAAGGATGACGGGATTCCCACCAGGTTCGATTATAAATTCAGCGAGAAACAAAACAGGGCGAGATTCACTTTATTTGGCAATCAGGACTACATCATTAAAACTCTTCAGTTGCTATAGTAGATACGAGTCGCTGAAGGTTAATCAATCAGTTACTTCTATGGCTTTCTGACCAGGAAATTGCAGTTGCCCCATTTGTCATTGGTTTCAAACCTGATAATCTTAAACCCAGCCGCGGTCAATTCTTCGCTGTAGCTTTTCTCCGGACGAGGTCTTGCGGCGATACGGGGTATCATAACCGTTATTTGTTCTCCGTCTTTTAGTGCCTCTCTTCTTTTTTCAGGAGTATCCACGTCCTCGCCGGTAAGTTCAAGCCACTGTTCGTAGCTGGTAATTTCACCGTCGTAGATATCGTCGCGGCAACCTTCATGTATGAAGTACATCGGCGCCTGCTGTTTGAGACATTTATATACGTTTCCAAGATATTTCTTCCTGTCAACGTCCGTTATCAGCATATGAAGGCAGGCTATGTCTATACCGGCGTCGAAGGTCTCGTCAGGGAAATCCTCCAGCACGACATCACACAGGTGGGTTGTTGCGTTTGCGTATTCTGAAAGCAGCCCGGTCGCCTTTTCCAGGGCGGAAGGAACGATATCATAACCATAATAGATACAGCCGAGTCTGGCGAACTCAAGTCCTGCCCATCCCTCTCCGCAACCAAACTCCACCACCTTTTTTCCTGCCAGTTCGAACTGCTCTATATATTTACTGACTATCTCCCTGATTTCCTCTGCAGCGGGTAAAAATATATAGCTGTCAGCGCCCTGCTGGTAAACTGACCTGTACCGTTTATCGTATGCCGTGTAATAGGGTTTGCCTTCGTCCGGCCGCATGAATTTTCACCTCTTTATGAGTATATCAGCTTTAGCTCGAAGGTAATCAGTCCACTGCTCGCAGGGCTTTCGCGGTAACCTCACGCACAAAGTTTTCCTTGCTGTCAGTATAAGCTTCGCGGTCGTCTACATGATACTCGGCAAGTTCGCGCTTCAAAACAGCGTAGCGAGCAGCCTCGTCCGGGTGAGTGCGCAGGTAGTCCCGGAACGCGATTCCTTGCCAGATTACGTGCCCTCCGGGCGCAACATGGATGTGGTGTGTTCGCGCGCCCATAAACTCCTGGCGGACAATAAACAGCATGTGCTCGTTGTACCACCAGTATTCGCACTCGGGCTTGTTGAAGATAGGAATCAGGCTCTGCCTCGCTTCGTCAAACGATGGGACCTCCAGGAGAATGTCAATAACGGGTTTTGCCGGTATATCAGGAATCGCGGTGCTGCCATAGTGCTCTATACGTAGAACGATTTCGGGAGAGATAACACTGCGAAGCCAGCTTACCATTTCAGCGAATCTCGCAGGCCAGTCCGGACTGTATTCAACGAGCCGGACATCATCATCGGTTACCTTACCCGGCTCGAAGTACGCGTTGGTAGATAAAACAAAACGGACCTGCGACTGGTCCGGCTGAGAGGTCCAGTCGGCAGGTATATGTGCAGTGAACTCGCCCACCGGGGCTTCCGGGATAGAATTGTCCAGCCAGTTCCATGTCAACCCGCCCTGCCAGGCAATGGCTGTGCCGGTACCTAGCGGCTCAAGCACGGAGATTGAGTCCTCGCTTAGTTCGAGAGCAATCATTCCTTCAGGGATTTGCTCGATGGACTCCACCTCGATTCCGAAAAAGCGTACCTCTATGGTACCGCTGGTAGCGCCATGGTATCCCACATGTCTCTTGATACCGCCTTTACCCCCGACAATAGCTCCGAGTCTTTCGAAGAGGAGTTCGAACTCGGACGTGTTCCAGTCGGCTCCACGTTTACGCAGGTCGCCTGTTAAGCGTATTATCGGCTCCGGTGTCTGAGTCACTCTGTTACCTTTTCGGGAAATGATTCTGCTGAAGGTATTATAACAGAAGAGATGGGTAGTATTAGCTCATCGGGATTAACAGACCGACCACTATGAGAACAAGACCGAGAATTCCCCCTAAAAAGGGTATTCTGGTCCTGTTCCAGTTGGCTTTGCAGTAATTGAGGCGGTATAAACCGCTGAAAAACGACCATTTACCGTAGGAAGGGTCGTTTCTTAAGGCGTCAACACCAACCCATACGTAACCTGTAAGGAACATAACAGCACCGATTGTCAGCAGAAATATGTTCATCCGGTAATCCTCTATTAGCAGTAAGAGTAGTGTATCATAACAATCATCGGAAATGCATTCTAACTGAAATGTCAGGCGGGGTATTAACATAGCTGTTATACAGGAATATACTATAGGGGAAGGGGTCAGGATAAACCGCCTTCAAAGGAAAATCGAACGCTTTGATGAAAATAAAGTACCTGCGTGAGTATTAGAATTGGCGTACAGGATAACGGAAGACTGCGTGAACTGCGGTGCCTGTTACTACGAGTGTCCCGAAGGAGCTATCTATGAGGGAGATGACCGTTACTATATAGACCCGGAAAAGTGCACCGAGTGCGGAACATGCGTTTCTTACGGCTGCCCGGCATGGGCTATCGTTAAGGACGAGTAAGAAAGGGAGGTAATAATGGCGGAATCAAAGTACAGGAAATATTTCTTAAACGAGCTTACACCCGAGGAAAGACAGAAGGGCTTCGGGAAAATGCCGGCGATGGTCGTGTTTACCGATAACGATATCATCAAGGGAAGCCATTACTTTTCGGTAATGATTATGGGAGAAGAAGCTACCAGAGTGGCAGGGCACGGACCCCATACCCATCGCGATGCTGAAGTCCTGGTGGCGCTGGGTACCGACCCGGAGAACCCCAGAGAGCTGGGTGCGGAGATGGAACTCTGCATGGGACCTGAGATGGAACCGCACATAATCAAAGAGTCCACTATCGTGTATATCCCACCTGAGTTTATACACTGTCCCTTCAGGATACTGAAGGTAGACAGGCCTTTTATCTTCATACAGGCACAGTACGCCTCCAAGCTGACCGAGACGTCGTTGAAGAAGCTGGTGGCGGAAGAGCTAAGAGATAAAATGATATTCATCGATGCCGACGGCACACAGAAAGACGAATGAG
>CAZBAN010000088.1:0-4433 GCA_964489895.1 uncultured Dehalococcoidales bacterium | reverse complement strand
ATCTACGTGGTGGCGCGGACTGACCCGGAAGCACCAAAGCACCGGGGCATCAGCGAGTTCATCTTCGAGACAAGCCTGCCCGGAATTACCATTACCCCGACCATAGATATCACCGGCAGCACCGCCTGGGCGGAGGTGTTCTTCGATGGTATGCGGATACCCGGTAAATGCCTGATAGGAGAGAAGAACCGCGGCTTTTACCAGGTGGTCAACCAGCTCGACTACGAGAGAGCCGGGCTGGAGAGGCTCATGGGAAACTACCCCCTCTTCGAAGCCATCATTCAGTTCGTAAAGGAAACGAAGAAGAACGGCAAACCGCTGTCCGAGGACACGCTGATACGCCAGAAGCTCGCCCAGCTTCAGGTGGAGTTCGATATCGGGCGGCTGCTTACCTACAAGGTCGTCACGGTCATGGAGGAAGGTCGCGCTCCCAACGTCGAAGCCTCCATGGCAAAGGCGTACAGCACCTCGTTCGAGCGCCGTCTCGCCAGCGTTACCATGGATATACTCGGTCTTTACGGTCAGCTCTGGGCTGAGTCGAAATACGCCCCGATTCTCGGTATGGGCTCCCATTCTTACCTGGCTTCCACCGGCTACAGCCTCCAGGCAGGCACCTCGGAGGTACTGAGAAACGTGGTAGCCTTGAGGGGACTAGGCTTACCCAGCGCTTGATAACCAACCCTTTCATCTAAAGGAGATAGATAATGGACTTCAATTATTCTGAAGAGCAGGATATGTTAAGGACGATGGCACGTGATTTCCTGACCGACAAGTGTCCTAAAACGCTGGTAAAGGAAATGGAAGAGGACGAGAAGGGGTACTCACCCGAATTGTGGAAGGAAATGGTGGAGCTTGGCTGGATGGGACTGGTAATCCCGGAGGAGTACGGCGGCAGTGGCATGAGCTACCTCGACCTCGCCGTGCTGCTCGAGGAAGTGGGCAGGGCATGTCTGCCCGGTCCATATTTCTCGACCGTTATCCTGGGGGGCCTGCCGATTATGAATTACGGTACCGACGAGCAGAAACAGGAATACCTGCCTAAAATAGCCGGCGGCGAGGCGATTTTTACCCTCGCCCTGACCGAAGAAAGCGCCGGGTACGACCCCGCCTCGATAGAGGTCACTGCCACACCCGAAGGGGATGCCTATATGATAAACGGCACCAAGCTCTTCGTCCCGGACGCCCATATCGCCGACTATTTACTCTGTGTCGCCAGGACAGACGCAAAAGCGGAGGCGGAAAAGGGAATCACGGTATTCATAGTCGATGCTAAAAGCCCGGGTATCAGCACCACCCTGCTGAAGACAATCGCCGGCGACAAGCTGTGCGAGGTCGTTTTCAATAAGGTCAGCGTGCCCGGAGAGAACATCCTGGGCGGACTTGACCAGGGCTGGGACGTGGTGAAAAAGGCAATCGAGCAGGCGGCGGTAGCCAAATGCTGTACCATAATCGGTAATATGCAGCAGACCCTTGATATGACGGTCGACTATGCCAAAGAGAGGACGCAGTATGACCAGCCTATCGGCAGCTTCCAGGTAATACAGCACTACTGCGCCAGCATGGCGACCGACGTGGACGGGACCAGGTTCAGCACCTACGAAGCCGCCTGGAGGTTGAATGAAGGTCTGAACAGCGCCAGGGAGGTAGCCGTAGCCAAAGCCTGGGCTTGCGAGGCTTTCGAGCGGGTCAGCACGCTGGCGCACCAGATACACGGCGCCATCGGCTGCACCATCGACCACGACCTCCAGTTCTACACCAGGACTGGTAAAGCGGCGGCGCTTTCCTTCGGAGGCGGTGATTACTACCGGGAGATTGTCGCCCGGGAGATGGGATTATAATAAATACTTTATCTACAGGCAAGGGGGCGAAAAAATGTCATCAACGGAAGAACTGTTAGACGACTACAGGCGCAGGCGGGACAAGATTACCAGTATGGGAACCCCGGAGGCTATCGAGAAACGCCATCAGGGCGGACAGTTGACGGCGAGGGAGAGAATCGACTACTTCTTTGACCCCGGGACCTTTACCGAGATAGGCCTTTTCGTCAAGCACCGCACCACCCACTTCGGCATGGACAAGCGAGAGATACCGGCGGAAGGCGTGATAACGGGGTACGGCATGGTAAACGGCAGGCCCGTCGTTGCCTTTGCCGAGGACTATATGGCTCTCTCCGGCACCTTCGGCGAATACCACGGTCTCAAGGAAATCAGGGCGATTAACTTCGCCAGGGAGATGGGCTGGCCTTTAGTGGGGATGAACGACTCCGGCGGCGCCAGGCTCCACGAGGGCATGGACACGCTCGAAGCCTATGGGATGCTTTTCAGGGCTCAGATTCAGGCATCCGGCATCGTCCCCCAGATCGCCCTGCTGATGGGACCCTGCCTGGGCGGACAGGCATACCACCCCATCATGCAGGACTTCCTTATCCAGTGTAAGAATACCGGCTTCATGGGCATCGCCGGTCCGGCTATCGTCGAGGCTCAGCTCAGCGAGAAGATTAGCCTCGAAGAACTCTCCGGCTGGAAAGCCCACGCCGTGAAATCGGGGCAGACCCACATCGTCGCCGATGACGATAAAGACGCCATAGATAAGACAAAAGAGCTGTTATCGCTCCTGCCCTCGAATAACATGGAGAGGTCGCCGAGAATCGAGTGCAGGGACGACCCCGAGAGGGAAGTGCCGGAATTGAACACCATCATCCCCGACAGCCCCAACAGGCCTTATGACATGTACAAGGTTATAAGAGCCATCACCGACGATGGCTATTTTTTTGAAACTCTGAAAGACCACGCCAAAATGGTGATTACCGGTTTCGCCCGGTTCAATGGCAGGGTGGTCGGACTCTGGGCGAACCAGCCGATGGTAGCCGCAGGCACTATTGATATCAATGCCGCCGATAAAGGAGCCCGGTTCATCAGGTTCTGCGACCTGTTCAACATCCCGATGGTCACCCTCGGCGACTGTCCCGGCTATATGATAGGTTCCGAGCAGGACTGGAAAGGAATCCTGCGTCACGGCGCCAAGCTGCTCTTCGCCTGGGCGGACGCCTCCATACCGCTGATTTCCATCATGTTGCGGAAATCTTACGCCGGCGCCCACTACGGAATGCTGGACAAGGGTATCGGTGCCGACCTGGTTTTCGCCTGGCCCACGGCGCGGGTAACAATCGTCGGTGCCGAGAGCGCCGCCAGCGTTATCTTCGCCCGCGAGATACGGGAATCGGAGAACCCGGAGGAGACCAGGAATAAGAGGATGCAGGAGTACGCCGATATCTACGAGAACCCGTACCGCGGCGCCGAGCGCGGCTATATCGACGACGTGATAATGCCCGCCGATACACGCAAGACGATAAACCGGGCGCTGGATATACTGGAAGACAAGGACAAAGACCACAAAGCCTTCAAATCCCGCCCCTGGCGTAAGTATTCGAATATAAATCTGTAAATTTGTATAGAGAATCATAATACTAAGAGCCGCGATATCGCGGCTCTTAGTATTTTTAGTGTAATATACAAATATGACAATCCCCAAAAAAAAATTACAGCAAATAAATGACTATTCTTATATATTGTGAAAAATTATTTAGATGGTTATAATATTATAGACTATTATATGAAAAGCATAAAAAACTTTATTAAATCTTTAAGTGCAAAGGCATGGTTTGTTTTTGGATTAGCTTTTGCCTTCGCTGTCTTTCTCGGCTGGAGAGAGGGAATTGCCATAGCATTTGCGTATATGTCTATGGTTGTTGCCGCATATTCAATAGGGATATCTAATAGGGCATTAAAACTCACACGAGCAACTACAAGACCTTTTCTTAACATATCTCATGTAGATATTATATGGGCCAAAGAAGATGAACATTCTGCATCTGTAAGATATTTCATGGTTGGATTGTGTAATACAGGAGTATTCCCCGCAGACCAAATATCGGTTCAAATGAAAGTAAATAAACAAGGAATGGATGACCAGAAACACCTATTTACAGTTGATGAGACACTACCAACGATTTGCTTTCCAAGCGGTGAAATCTCGAATCTTCGCTTTATAGAAACAAATGAACAGGAAAAGATTATTTGCATAATTGATGAAAATTTAAAAGCACGGATAGAGATAGACTATATAAATAAACTTACACAAGAAACTCATAAGACAAACTGCTCATATTTAGCTATATACAAACCTGATACAAACCCTACTCCAATTCCTCTACCCAAAGAAGATTTTTGGATTTAACACATATTTTAGATTCATCTCTTCCTAGTCCTGTGGGTTTTCACTCTATTTTCCTGGTGTTTGAGGTATTCTTCCTCGGCGCCACGGACTGAGGGCGCCAGGTTTTTCAGGTAAAGCCCGAGGTAGAACTGGAAGATGGCAAGGTACTGCTGGAAATTAAGTTCGGCGGGTCTGGACCTGTAATCGATATCCAGCAG
>CAZBAN010000087.1:0-4763 GCA_964489895.1 uncultured Dehalococcoidales bacterium | reverse complement strand
CATATTTATATATAAACTGCCAGTGTGAAATTACCCTTGTCTTTGCCGTACTTCTCCAGTGTCATTCTGAGCCCGCCTGAGGCGGGCGAAGAATCTCCATTATTTGCACATGGGGTGAGATTCTTCGTCATCCCTATTTCATCGGGACTCCTCAGAATGACAGTTATTAAGGTCAGTTGTTAAGGAAGGCGGGTATCAGTTAGCGGACTCGGTTATTTTAGCCTCGAAACGGTTAAAAACGCGGTTCAGCAGCTCTATCGCTCCCCAGACTTTTTTACGCACTGTTCCTCCATCGCTGCCTATCGCCTCGTAAAACTGCTCTCTGGTCAATGCTTTTGCTTCGCCTATCGTTTTGCCCTTGGTCAGCTCGCACAACGCCTCGACAACCACGTTTGCCGTAGGGTCGCACTGGCAAAGATATTTGATATCATCAATTACGCCGTCGCTGACCATTACATAGATGTTTATGTAGTCGGTCTCACCTTTCCCGCAGATAGATACGCCCTCGGCTTTGGTATCGATAAACATGGTGGGATTGTCGAAAGAGCCTGCATTTTTAAAGCCGGTTTCAAGTAACTTGCGGTACTTTTCAGCTACTACATCATCCACCTGGTGCATTACTCCTTTTTACCCACCAGGATAACCCTATATATAGAGGCGCTCCTTGAAAACCTCGTGCAAGGCATCCACGAAAATATCACATTCCTCAAGCGTATTATAAAAATACAGAGAAGCGCGGTATGTCATTCTCTGTTCGCTGGGCAGTTTTGGTCCGGACCATCCCTGGCCGAACTGTTTATTCAGGTAAGAATGGACGCAGAACTGTCCATCCCGTATCATTACATTCCTCTTCTCGCTGAGTTCTTCGGCTATTCCCACGGAGTTGGGTCGCTTTATGTCAAATGTCAGTATCCCGCTCCGTTTACTCGCGTCAGCGGGACCGAGTATATTGAACCAGCCCAGGTCTCCGTAGCGTTCCAGAAGCCGCCCGGACAAATAGCTGTTCAGCTGTTTTTCATGGGCGCCGATTTTATCGATGCCAACCTTCTGAAGATAATCCACGGCGGCTCCGGCGGCAATCTGACCTGCATAATTCTGGAGTCCCACTTCAAACCTTTCAGGCGGAGGCAGGAGGGTATATCCCTCGTAACTGGAGTCGATTACAGTATTGCCGCCAAGCATGGCGGGTACAATAACGTTTTCAGCTTCATCTTCCTCATGAAACTCATGCCCGAGTAACTCGGCTTTCCCGTAGAGGACGCCGACTCCCCTTGGTCCGCACATTTTGTGTATGGAAAATACCAGGAAATCCACATCCAGGTCCCGGACATCAACCTTCTGGTGCGGCACCGTCTGGGCTCCGTCGAGCATCACCAGGGCGCCGTAGCGGTGAGCGGTGCTGACAACTTCCCTGGCAGGTATCGTATAGCCGGTCAGGTTAGAGGTAAAAGCCATGCTGACCAGTCTGACGCGGTTACTTTTCAGTTTCTTCTCGAGAGCATCGAGGTCAAGCATTCCGTCCCGGTCTGCTTCCACAAATTCCGTTTTGATAAGCCCCTGCTTCTGCAACCTCAGCCATGGGACCAGATCAGAGTTATGTTCCTTATCGGTCAATAAAACGACATCACCCGGCTTGAATTTCATACCGAGTGCCACGATGTTAAGACCATGGCTGGAATTCAGGACGAAAATAATCTCTTTCTCGGAGCCGGCGTTTATGAACTCCCTGATTGCGGGCCGAGCACCCTTCATACCCCTTTCGGGGTTCCCGTCAATACGGTCGGTGACTTCACCGGCGAACCAGTGCCGGCTTCTGCCTTCGCCGCAGGCAGGAAAATTATTGTAGTATTCGGTGATAGCTCCTATAACCTGTCTGGGCACAAGGGTATTACAGGCGTTGTCAAAATACACCGGCGGCTCACCGTTCTGCCGGTTTTTAAGCGCAGGAAAGTCTTCTCTGGTCCACTCCAGGGGGTTTTCGCCGGTCAATCACGCCTCCTTCCAGCACTTACCATTATAATTACCAGAGCCCGTGCCCGTCCAATACTATGAGGATACCCGCCTTTCAGGATTGACCCTCGGCAAAGCCAGAAACTTTACCCTCTTCCAGTAACCGCTTCATGAAAAGGCTTGCCAGATTTTCTAGTTATAAACGCCGTATTCCTTGGTGAAATCTATCATGGCGTGGAGATTCTCCGGTTTAGCCTCGTTGGGAACAACCCTGGGGCACATAACATACCCGCCGTCCTTGCCGACATAATCAATCAGCTCCTTAACATGCTTTTTTACGTCATCAGGAGTGCCGGCAGTAAGCAGCGAACCCGGGAAGTTACCTCTAATGCACATATGACCTTTCAGTATATCCTTCGCCCTGAAAATATCCGTCGAGTCCAAGTGCGCCATAATTTTACCTTTCGGCAGCTCGAGCAGGTATTCCAGGCGGGTGGTCCAGTTACCCTCGAAGAAAATACACGGTATAATACCTCTATCAATTGCTGCCAGGATAACCTGCTTCAGCCCGGGCCAGTAGAATTCCTCGAACTGCTTGTGGGACATAAATCCGTCCGAACCCCGGTGGGTAGCCATGAAACTTCTCTTGTGGTCTTGCCTGTAAGGCATAGATGCTATACGGGCAAGCGAGTTCTCAAGGAACGTATCCATTAGTTCATGCAGCCTATCCGGCTGGCGGAACATATCCATCATCGTGCCCGGCATCCCGCGGTAACCGTTCATAACCTGGTCGAAAGGCGCTCCTCCACCTCCCATACCGCCCACCGGGAATCCGAGTTTCTCTATTTCAGCGTTAATATTGGGGAGGTCTTTTCTCCACTCGATGGATTCCCTTCCCGCCTGCTGCAGCCGCTCTATCGCGGCGGCTACGTCGGGTCTGACAAGCGTCTCCGCCAGCATCATGGCTCCGAAGTAGCCGAACCCTCCCGAGAGCTGCGGCAACTGACTGAAAGGCTCCATTGCACCGACGGTCCGCGGCAGATAATATCTCAGGACAAAATTCGTGGGGTCGTTGAGAAGGAGGTCATACTCATCGGCTTTCATCCATTCGCCTTCGAGCGCCTGATTGGTATGGTAAGGAGACACCCCGTATCCGGGCCACCTCATGGTCTTGGGGTCGAGGATTTCCATCGCTTTTCCGGGTGCCAGACTCTGGATATAAAAGAGGGAGTCCGGCTGAAAGTCCAGCACCGTTTTCTTAACGGCTTCAAACCACTTATAAGGCTCGTAATAGACCACTGACGCGGGCATCCCGCAGTACTTGGCGGGGAAATAGCCGAGTGACATGTCTATCGGCACGCGGTCAGGGATTTTAAGTTCTATCGCATCGGCTAACCTTTTATCCCGTTCTTTATACAATTCTTCGGGCGATTTTTCTGTCATCATACTCCTCCGATTTATTCCTGTATTGCTGATAACTTTACTAAAGCCAGGGCTTCCCCGTCAAACAATCCCCGCTAGTTCCCAGGTAATCCGTTTTTAACGGCGGGAGTTACTGGACGGGTGGCGAGAAAGAAGAGGAGAGAACCACCCAGCATTATAAACGCCATAATGGTAAATATGTGACGATAGGTTCCCTGGATATCCGCCATATATCCCGCCACCACCGGAGCGGCGATGATAATGGGCAATCCCAGGGACTGTAGCCATCCCCTGATTATTCCCTGCGACTTTCTGCCGAAATACTCGCCCTGGATAGCGTTAATAATCGGAGTCCGCATCCCCCAGCCGATACCGAAGATGACTGCGTAAGTAAAAGCGAGCCGGGGGGAATCAGACACCGCGAGTATGTAAACCCCCACCGCCATGAGAATTATCGACACTCCCAGCATTATGTTCTTGGGCAGCCTGTCTCCCAGAAAACCGCCGGCAAGCCTCGCCGGAATATTGGAGAGGCTGGCGACCATCCAGACCAGCGACACCATTGCCGTGGTCAGACCGACGCTTTCAAGGTGGAGGAAAAGGTGTACCTGTACTCCCAGGATACCGACATTACTGATGGACCAGCCCGCCGCCAGAAGCCAGAACGCGCGCGTCCTGAGGGCTTCTTTAAGTGTGAAATCGTATTCTTCAACTGTATTATTCTGTTCCTCTGCGGATATGTCCGGCGCGCCGCCGTCCTGGACCGAACCGATAGTCTCCGGTCTGTCGCGGAGCAGCATTGCGAAAGGGAAGCCCACGACCCAGATGAACCCGGCAGTGATAAACGCCGCCATCCGCCAGTCCGACTGAATAATTATGAAAGCTATCGCCGGGACACCGATTACTCCCGACATCGAATAGCCCAGGCCCATTACGGAATTGGCTAAGGTGCGTTTTCTGTTGAACCAGTTATTCACCGTGACCGACATCACCAGCAGTCCCTGGAGTCCTATTCCCAGGGTAATGACCATACTCGAAAGATAATACATCCAGTACGAGTCCATTATGCCGAAGAGGATGAAACCTATGCCGGCTAGAAAAATGCCGACAGCCACCACGCGTCTGGGACCGAACCTGTCAACCAGAAAACCTTCAAAAGGTCCGGTTATCGCTCCTTCAACCTGGGTAACGGAGCGGGGACCGGCAAGGGCAGCCCTGCTCCAGCCGAAACCGCCCTGCAGCGAGCCCATGTAAGCGGAAAAACCCAGACTGGCGATGCCCTGAAAAAACTGGGTGACGGCACCGACGATTACGATTATCCAGCCGTAGAACGGTCTCCTGCCTATCCAGGGATACCAGGGCGTTTTAAGCGGCTCCGGTGAAGCGGTCAT
>CAZBAN010000086.1:0-4909 GCA_964489895.1 uncultured Dehalococcoidales bacterium | reverse complement strand
TGGCTGGAGAGGGGGATTAAGGGAGTGAGTATAAATATCAAACGAAAAATTACAATTCCGTTTAGGGGTGAGGTAGATAAACTATACAACTGGTGATAATATATGGTGTGGGCTAATTGAGGGGGTGTGAAGCTATGGATATGTTTGAGCGTCAACTGGAAGAAGAAAAAGGACAGCAGGCGCCACTCGCCACCCGAATGAGACCGAACAGCTTCCACGAGTATGTAGGACAGGAACACCTGGTGGGCGAAGGACGGGTATTACGGAAGGCTATCGAAGCCGGACGGATACCGTCAATGGTCCTCTGGGGGCCGCCGGGGAGCGGCAAGACCACCCTTGCGTATGTAATCGCCAGTGTCACCGATGCCCATTTCATCGCCATAAGTGCCGTCAGTGCCGGCGTGGCTGAACTGCGCCGCGCTGTGGAAGAGGCAAAAGAACGCCGCAGGAGCGCCGGACAGAAAACGATACTGTTTATCGATGAAATTCACCGTTTTAACAAGACCCAGCAGGATGCTGTTCTTCCCTATGTCGAGGACGGCACACTGACCCTTATCGGAGCGACCACGGAAAATCCTTCGTTCGAGGTCACCTCGCCCCTCCTTTCACGGGCTCAGGTACACATTCTGAACCCTCTTGTCGAGGATGAAATCCGGGTCATAATCATGAGAGCGCTGAGGGACAGGCTGAAAGGTCTCGGTTCAATAAGCGTGGTGCTGTCGCCGGAGGCGATTGACCACCTCATAAGCATGTCGAAAGGTGATGCCAGGGTTGCTCTCAACGCCCTCGAGATGGCGGTTATGAGTACGCCGCCTGACGCTCAGGGCAAGCGACGTGTCCCCCTGGCTACCATTGAAGATGCCGTCCAGCACCCGGCTCTGCGCTATGATAAAGCTGGAGACCAGCACTATGACCTTATTTCCGCCCTGCATAAATCGATGCGCGGCTCTGACCCTGATGCCTCTCTGTACTGGCTGGGAAGGATGCTTGAGTCCGGCGAAGACCCTCTATATATTGCCCGTCGGCTAATACGTTTTGCCACGGAAGACGTGGGGATGGCTGACCCGCAGGCGCTGGTGGTGGCTATGGCGGCGCAGCAGGCGGTCCACTTCATCGGCATGCCGGAGGGAAACCTCGCCCTTGCCGAGGCGACCGTATACCTGGCGACCGCCCCGAAAAGCAACTCCCTGTATGAGGCGTACACCCGCGTCCAGGAGGAGATTAAGAAAGGCACCCCGGACGCCGTGCCGTTTCACCTGCGCAACGCGGTCACCCCGCTGATGAAGCAGATGGGTTACGGCGAAGGATATAAATATGCCCATGACTACCCTGATAGCTTTGTCGAACAGCAAAACCTGCCCGAATCGCTCCAGGGCAAACAGTACTACTCCCCCCGTGAGCAGGGGTACGAGATACAGGTAATAACGCGACTGAAAAACTGGTGGCAGGGGAAGAAAAAGACCGGCGGGACGAAAAAAGAAGCTGAGAAAGAAACAGAAGTCGAGAAAGAGGAAAAAGCTTGAAGTCCGTTCCGGTAAAGTTCCCCTGCGGTGATATCACCCTGGAGGGAGAATGGCTTTTCCCTGAAGGTGAAGCCCCTTTCCCGGGAGTTGTTGTTGCCCACCCTTTTCCGCCTCAGGGAGGGAGTATGCAGAACAGTGTCGTTGCCGCCATCTGGCGGGCACTCGCTGACAGCTCGATTGCTGCCCTCCGGTTCAATTTCAGGGGAGTGGGTGAAAGTGAGGGCAGCTTTGGTGAAGGTGTCGCTGAGCGTGAAGATGTCAGAGCGACTCTGGAATTTGCCTGCTCGACTGAAGGTATCGATGCTGAAAAAATCGGTCTGGCAGGATACTCTTTCGGCGCCATGATATCTGCGCCGATTGCCCTCCGTGATGAGCGGGTAAATGGTCTGGCGCTGGTCTCGGCGCCGCTTTCGGACTCTAACTGGGAGCGGTTGAAACAGTACTCAAAGCCCACTCTGGTTGTTGTCGGTGAAGAAGACGATATAGTACCGGTCGAGCTGTTCCGGCAGCAGGCTGAGAGTTCACCTGCCTCCATGCAGCACCGGATTATATCAGGCGCCGACCACTCCCTCTTCGGTCACGAAGAAGAAGTAGCCCTGATAGTCTCGCGCTTCTTCGCCGATATCTTCAATCAGCAGTAGACTCATTTCCCCTGTACACTTACTTCTTCAGCACTTCGAACAGGCGTGTCATACTCATTCGTACCACCATCTGTCCCATCGGCTCCGGACCCACCGGTATGGAGTGCTTTTCCAGGAGGGCTTTATCCTCAACTGCTTCTTCCAGGCTCATCCCCATGTCTATAGCCTCTTTAGCGGCGTCTATCCATGCCTGAATGGTGGCACTCATCTCCGGGATATAGCTACGGTCGCAAACTTCACCGTGACCGGGTACCAGTATGTCGGCGTCGAGTTCCTGTATCCGCTTCAGCGATTCCAGCCATTCGTAGGGTAATGCCTGGTGGAGGAAAGGCTGGACCTTATAGACAACGTTGTCCGAGGTGCAGGCTACCTTCTCCTCGGGAATAAAGACCGCTATCTGGTAGGGAGAATGTCCCGGAAGGTTGATAAGCTCGAAAGTATGGTTGCCGAGGTGAAGAGTCAATCGCTGAGAAAAAGTGATGGTGGGCGGACGGAAGGTAAATCCTTCCAGCAGGGGGAGGTTATCGGGAGCCGTCTCCTTCGTCTGTTTTATCAATTGCTCCACCGAAGATGCCAGGACCGCCTCTCTGACGCCGTCATGGGCTACTACCGTGCCCTCAAAGAAGTGGTTCCCGGTAAAGTGGTCGGCGTGAGGCTCTGAATTTATCACGTAGCGGACCTTACCGTGCCTGGCAATCTCGTCCCGCCACTTGATGGCGTCTGCGGGCATCTGGGGGGTATCAATCATCACCACGCCTTCGGTGGTGACGACAAAAGTGTTGTTGCTGCCCTGAAACCCGGTCTCGACGTATACGTTATCGGTAACCTTCTGCATTGTTTCTCCTTTCGGAAATTTATCGGTCAGGCTTTGACCTGTTCCTCATATTTCTTCTTCTCTTCCTGGAACCAGGCAACGTGTTCGGCAATCATTTCCCTTATGGGAAGGTCATAGGGGCACCTTTCTTCGCACTCACCGCAATCGACACAACCGGCGGCTTTATCCATTGCGTCGTCAACCATGCCACCGAAAAATCTCTCCGGCGGCATCCGTTTGAGGAAGCTGCGGCTGGTCATTACCATCGATATCGGTATGTCTGCGGTACAGGGCTGACAGTAGTCGCAGCGCCGGCAGAACCTGGTACCGAGCTCGTCTATCAGCTGCTTCATCTCGCCCTCTTCTGCCGCGGTCATTTTCTGCGGTCCCTCAACTAACCTTACTATCTCCTCTATTTCGTATGTCTTCTCGATACCGACAAGCGGCAGAATATCGGGGAACCGGAGGAGGTACTTGAAGGCGACGGGTATATTGTCCAGCATTCCTCCCGCCAGCGGCTTCATGGCAATAAAGCCGACATCGTGTTCACGGCACAGTGGTATAAGCTCTTTGGCTGGTTCACTGGTAATGAAGTTGAAGGGGAACATCAACGTCTCGAAACGGTCTGTCTTTACCGCTTCCTTGGCTATATCCATCGAGTGCGAGGTAATGCCGATGTGTTTTATCACTCCCGCTTTCTGAGCCGCTTCCGCCGCTGCCAGCGGTCCGTTTTCCTCCAGCACCATTTTCAGGTGTTCGGCTTTGCTGACGCCGTGGAACTGGTAAAGGTCTATGTAGTCTACTCCGAGTCGCTTCAGGCTCAGTTTCAGGTGTTCCTCCACTCCTTTACGGTCACGTGCACCCGATTTCGTGGCAATGACCACTCCTTCACGCCGTCCCTTGATTGCCTTGCCGATACGCTCCTCACTGGTGGTGTACCCATTGGCAGTATCGAGAAAAGTAATCCCCAGGTCTATACACCTCTGGACTACCTTTACCGCCTCATCTTCGGAGAGCCTTTGAATCGGTATGCCTCCGAATCCAATACTGGATACCATCATGTCGGTCTTCCCCAGCCTCATTTTCTCCAAGCTTTCCCTCCTATCTCGCTATTTCTGTCAATGCTTTATAAAATTCTTCCGGCTCTTTACCCAGCGACAGCTTTTCCATCGGGCACATTTCTTCACTGTCAGGTCTTTGGATATAGGGAACGATTTCGGTTATATGATACTTGATGCCGTGCTTCTCCAGCGTCCCGACCGCAATCTGGCTTCCCAGAGGGCTGTAGGTCTCCGTACAGCCGGCGATGACGGACAGTAAAGCGGCTGCATTACCCATTATTTTATCAAAAACAACCACCCCTTGCCGGAGGGGAGACGGCCCGTCGAGGTATTCACGCAGGGGAATCAGCCTGTCCTTTTCCGATGAAAAGAGCAGAGTGCCGTCTTTATATACCCGCAGGGTATCACCGCTATTCATGAAGTCACTAAACAGAGCATCGTACATCTAGAATTGCCTTCCGGTAAGGATAAACACTTTATTTAATTGTATCCTATTTATCGAAAGTTTTACCACAAAATAATGGAGGGCACGACTAAGTGCCCTCCATTCTGGTCAATTCTCTCGAACCCAACTCACTTGCGGTTATCTGCGCCGCAATGTCCCTCTCTTCCATGAGACCGGATCTCTGCTCACTCATACGAGTCGAGTTCGAGTTCCGGCTGCCCTGCTCTCGGCAGGGCTCTACAAATCAACCTGCCACACCTCGAATAGCGCGTGAAGCCTCATGATCCACCTCCCGAAGCAGAATCGAGTGGTAACATGTAGCTTCTTAGCTTATTATAGGCTTTTTTAATGCCAGGTGTCAAGGTTAATGCCTTTGAGTGTTATTCTCTTTGGCTTTAGTTTAGGGCAGTACTCACCCCCTTTAT
>CAZBAN010000085.1:0-5624 GCA_964489895.1 uncultured Dehalococcoidales bacterium | reverse complement strand
CGCCAGTTTTCGCCGAGGCGGCGGGTGTTGAGGCGTATCTGGAAGACGCCGGTCCTTACGCCGTCCCTGGAGAGGCGGTCGAGCTTCTCCCTTTCGAACCGCATCCCTTCGAAGGGGGTGATTACTATTTCGCCGCGTTCGGTGGCTATCGACTGGATGCCGGTGCCGGTTGCCAGGATTTTTACCTTTATCGCGTACAGCAGGTTCTTCACCTCGGGCGGCGGATAACCGAAACGGTCTTTAAACTCACCAGTTATGGGCTCAAGCTGCTCGAGGCTGTCAAGCTTTGCCAGCTTCTGGTATAGCTCCAGTCTGGTAAGGAGTTCGGTCACGTACTCCCGGGGAATATAGGCGGGTAAGGGAAGGTCTATGGACGGAGGCGGCAGGTGGGAGGATACAATCTCGTTTTCGGAAGCGCCCGCCTGTCTCGCTTTGTAGTCCTCCACCGCCTGAGCCAGCAGCTGGCAGTAGAGGTTGAAGCCGACGGCTGTTATGTGCCCGCTCTGCCTCATACCGAGCAGGGTGCCTGCTCCCCTTATCTCAAGGTCTTTCATGGCGATTGAAAAACCGGCGCCGAGTTCGGATGCCTCGACGATGGTCCTCAGTCGCGCCTCGGCAACCGGGGTCAGCCGCTTCCCCCTATCATAGAGAAAATAGGCATAAGCCGTGTTGGTGCCGCGTCCCACCCTGCCGCGGAGCTGGTGGAGCTGGGTAAGTCCGAACTTGTCAGCCTGGTTGACAATCAGGGTATTCACGTTGGGCATGTCTAAACCCGACTGAATGATACTTGAGCACACCAGGATATCGCTTTTACCCTGAATGAAGTCTGCCATCACCCTCTCCAGCGCGCCTTCCGCCATCTGCCCGTGACCTATATCTATCCTGGCTTCGGGAATCAGAGCCTGGAGCTTCTCGGTGACCAGGCCTATGCTCTGGACCCTGTTATGGACGAAAAACACCTGTCCGTTCCTCTCAAGCTCTCTGAGCACGGCTTCACGGACAAGGTGCTCGTTATATTCGGCAACATAGGTCTTGATGGGCAGGCGTTCTTCGGGCGGCGTCTCCATGACGCTCATATCCCTGACCCCTACCAGGGACATGTGAAGGGTGCGGGGGATGGGGGTGGCGCTGAGGGTGAGAACGTCCACTTCCTTCCTCATCTGCTTCAGGTATTCCTTGTGTCCAACGCCGAAGCGCTGCTCTTCATCGATAATCAGCAGACCGAGGTCTTTAAATTCGACGTCCTTCTGCAAAAGGCGGTGGGTGCCGATGCAGATATCCACACTGCCGTTTGCCAGTCCCCTGACGATATCCCTCTGCTCGGCGTGGCTCCTGAAGCGGCTGAGAACCTCTATCCTTACCGGAAAGGCGCTCAACCTCTGGCTGAAGGTGGAGTAGTGCTGCTCGGCGAGTACGGTGGTCGGCACCAGGACGGCTACCTGCTTGCCGTCCATCACCGCCTTGAAAGCGGCGCGGACGGCTACCTCGGTCTTGCCGTAACCGACGTCCCCGCAGACCAGCCTGTCCATCGGCTTGACCTGCTCCATATCCTCCTTGACCTGTCGCTGCACCGCCATCTGGTCGGGCGTCTCTACGTAGGGGAAAGAAGCCTCTACTTCCTGCTGCCAGACGGTATCGTCGGAGAAGGAAAAACCGGGTACGACCTCGCGGCTGGCGTAGAGGGCTATCAGGTCCCCGGCGATATCCTCCACCGAATCCTTGACCTTCCGCTTCGTCCTTGTCCACTCCTGGGTTCCCAGCCGGCTAAGCACCGGCTCCTGTTCGCCGGTTCCGATATACCGACCGACGCGTTCCATCTGGTCGGTGGGGACATAGAGCCTGTCGCCGGCGGCGTATTCAAGGACGATATACTCCTTCTCTCCACCGCCGCTTTCTGTTCTCATCCTGGTTACGCCGGCAAACCTGCCGATGCCGTGCTCAATATGCACCACGTAATCGCCCGGGTTAATATCGGTGAAAAGCCGGTGGTGAGGTACCGGGCGTTTCCTGAGTAAACGGCGCTGTTTTATAAAACCGAAAATCTCGGCGTCAGTAAAAAGGCAGGTATCGTCGTTCATTATCCACCCTTCGGCAAGGAGTCCCTGCACCAGGCTCAGCGAGCCGGGTGGGGGCGGCTCCCTGATCTCATCGAGCACGGGAGCGATGATATCCTCCTCTTCCAGCAGCTCGGAAAGCCTGCTCGCCTGGTGGCTGACGAAAATCAGCCTCTTCTTCTGCCCGAGCATCTCTCTGGTCTTACTGATAAAAACCGGCAGCTGCCCTGCATAGTTCGGGACGGGTATAAAGTCCAGTTCATGCCACTGTCCGTCTCCGGCGACCCCCCAGGAAGTCAGTTTCAGACATTTCCTGCCTTTCATACCGGAGTCCAGTTCTTCCCAGCTCAGATATGGAGCCGGGAAATCGGGCGGCAATTCTTCATGTTTCTCAGCACGCAGTTCCTCAGCTTTAGAAACGAAGTCGCCTGCTGCCAGTTCGATATTCCGGGGCTCATCGAGTATAAGAATACCTTCCGGCGGCAGGTAACTTAAAAGGCTGTCCCGGTTGAACAGGGGGGCATAAAACTGGGAATCAGCGGGAAGATTGCCTTCGAGCAGCATCGATATTTCCTTCTGGAACTGCCTCCGGGAATCGGGGTTCAGAGTTGACAGGTCTATACCGCTTAAAGTCGCCTTAAGTGCCTCTTTATCGTCAGAGAAAGGCGCCAGCAGCTCCGCAGCCGGACCGATAGCCAGGGAATCTATAGTCTTCTCCGACCGCTGGCTTGCCGGGTCGAAAATGCGGATACTCTCTATGGTATTGCCGAAGAACTCCAGCCTCACTGGCAGGTCACTGGTGGGCGGATAGATATCCAGTATACCGCCCCGGTGACTCATCGTGCCCGGCATATCCACCACCTCCTCAAGGTGGTAGCCTATCGCCTGCCAGCGTCCCAGTAAACGGAATGGCTCTACCTCCATCCCCTGTCTGATAACGTGACCGGCGGCGTGAAAATCGTTATAAGAGACCACCTTCTGCATGAAAGCCACCGCCGAGGCAATAATCAGAGGAGGACCCGTATCCGGTGAGAAATTTCTGTCTATACCCGCAAGAGCCGATAGTACCTGAATCCTCTCCAGCTCAGCGGTCGTATCGGAGGCAATGCGCTCGTATGGCAGGTCTTCCGGTTCAGGATATAGCTTAATATCTGCCGAGGGGCACCAGTTCGTCATCTGCTCGTAGAGCCTCTTGCTGTTTTCCGGCTGTGTCGTTACCACCAGCACCGGTACCGGGAAGCGTTTGCAGAGGGACGCGACGAGGTAGGGCTTGGCGGCATCGAGGACGGCGGCTCCGGCATTAACCTTTTCTTTTGCCAGCTCGCTGACAAGCTGGCGGTATGCAGGCATATCGTCTATCAGATTGAGCAGTCCGTTTAAGTCCAAATTACCTCCTTATGCACAAACACCTTTGGGGCTAGCCGATACGGACTAGCCCTACAAAATAGGATTTTAACACACCGAAGGCAGCTCAACAAGCTTGATTTGTTCGACCTGGTTCAGCTTGCTATAATGAAACAAATTCACAGTTATTAAGATAAATGGCTGAGAAAAAAAGCAACAGGACCGGTAAGAATAATCTACCCTATCACCGGCTGGTAGTTAAACTCGGTACCAGCCTGCTTACCGGCAGCAGCGACCGTCTTAATGAGGACACAGTCTCAGGGCTGGTAAGCCAGGTAGCCAAGCTACACGGTCAGGGTCTGGAATTGCTCATCGTTTCATCCGGAGCCATAGCCGCCGGAAGGCACAAACTGGGTCAGGTCGGGGAACGCAGAGGGACTCCTTTCAAGCAGGTGCTTGCTTCGGTAGGACAGGGTCAATTGATGAATATCTACGACCGGCTTTTCTCGCGGCATGATATTATCGTAGCCCAGGCACTGCTTTCCAAATCAGACCTTACTGACCGCGCCGGTTACCTCAACGCCCGGAATACCCTCCTTGCCTTGCTTGAGTTAAGGGTGATATGCATCGTCAACGAGAACGACGTGGTAGCAATAGATGAAATCCAGGAAGCCAGGTTCGGCGATAACGATAACCTTTCGGCTATGGTAGCCAACCTGGTCGATGCCGACCTTCTGCTGATTCTCAGTGATATCGCCGGGCTCTATACATCCGACCCCAACCGCGACCCTGATGCCCGTCTCATTCCCCAGGTGGACAGGATAGATTCGGAAATCGAGAGCCTGGTAAAAGGTACGTCCGGCAATCTCGGTACCGGCGGCATGGCAACAAAAATAGAAGCTGCCAGGCTGGCAACTGCCTCAGGTGTAACCGTAATCATCGCCGACGGCAGAGAGCCGGACGTAATTCTCAGGCTGGCGGCAGGTGAGAAAGCCGGAACGCGATTTCTGCCGACCGCCAGCAAGCTGGAGAGCCGTCAGCGCTGGATGATGAGCGGGCTTTCCACGAGGGGGAAACTGGTGGTTGACTCCGGTGCCGCAAACGCACTGAAAAAGCAGAGCCGGAGCCTGCTGGCGGCAGGTATTACTCAGACCGAAGGCGATTTTCAACGGGGAGATATAGTTGATATCCTGGACCCGCAGGGTGTCCGCCTCGGCTGCGGTATTACCAACTACAGCTCGGATGACATCACGACTATTAAGGGAGTGCACTCGAAAAAGATATCCGGTACACTCGGCTACGACTACGGCTCCGAGGTCATCCACCGCAATAACCTGGTGATACTATAGGTCAACGCAGGGAGTAAGGTAGAATAGACATATTACAAACTAATACCCTATATCTCGGTGATAATCTGGAGATATTACGCCGGTATATTCCTGATGCATCAATCGACCTGATATACCTCGACCCCCCTTTCGGTCACAACAGAGACTATAACCTGCTTTACAGGGAGAGCGACGGTAAGCCGGAAAAAACACCGGTGAAAGCTTTCTCAGATACCTGGGCATGGGACAACACAGCAGAGGATACTCTGCGCGGTGTTCTCCACGACACGTTCCCGGAGTTGGCCAGCCTGATAAAAGGAATGGCTGAGGGAATCGGCGCCAGCCCGGTCACGGCGTACCTGGTGATGATGACCCCCAGGCTGCTGGAGATATACCGGGTGCTGAAAAACACCGGCTCACTCTATCTCCACTGCGACCCCACCGCCAGCCACTACCTGAAAGTTATTCTCGACAGGATATTCGGAGCCAGGAACTTCAGAAACGAGATTGCCTGGTCTTATAAAGGGGGCGGACGGTCGAGAAAGCACTACGCCAGAAAACACGATACCATCCTTTTCTACACAAAGTCCGATAAATGGGTCTTTAACTATGAAGATATTCTGGTGGAAAGGACGAACCGGACGTACTTCACGGATGAGAGCAGGCGCAGATACTGGCTGAAATACGGGAAGAGGTACTACCTGAAACACGACGGCAAGGTACCGGAGGACTGGTGGGCGGATATCGACCCCCTCCACGGTCCGTATAAAGAGCGCCTTGGATACCCAACCCAGAAACCGCTGGCGTTACTGGAACGTATTATTAAAGCCAGCTCGAACGAGGGTGACACTGTCCTCGACCCCTTCTGCGGCTGCGGTACAACCCTGGTCGCCGCCCA
>CAZBAN010000084.1:0-5940 GCA_964489895.1 uncultured Dehalococcoidales bacterium | reverse complement strand
GCTACCAAAGACATAAAAAACCGCCTGTTCCGAGGCTAAATTGCCGGAACAGGCGGCTTGATTTTACTAAAGAGCAAACGGAAAGCTAATCAAATTTTAGACTTCACTCGCTCCTATAGTAGCGGCTCCGTACGCTCCCGCCATTTCAGGCTGCTCCGGGATTACGCACTCCACTCCCAACTGCCTGTTCAACGCGTCCACCACGCCTTTGTTCCGGGCGACACCGCCTATCAGGGCGATGTTGTCCTTATCTATATCTGTCAGGTTAGCGGTCGCCTGTACCTTGGTGGCGATGGCTTCGACTATTGCCCTGGCAATATCTTCCCTGGGAGTGTTGTTGTGAATCATCGTGGTCACGTCCAGACCGGCGAAAACGCCGCATTCGGCGTTAATCGGTTCGATGCCTTTCGATTTCGACGCGAGTTCGCTTAACTCTTCCACCGTTATGCCCAGCAATCTCGCCATCGATTCGGCGAAGGTGCCTAGGCCGGCTCCGCACATCTGGTTCAGGGTGTAGTTAATCGCTTTTCCATCCTCACCGTACCTGACCACCCTTATCTGCTCCGCACCTATGTCCATCAGTGTCCTTGCCGAAGGGCATAGCTTCCTGGCACCTTCCAGGTCGGCAACCGCTTCTACGACATTGTTGGTGGCGAAGCTGACATCCATCTTGCCCGTTCCGGTGGCAATAACGATATCGACGTCCGAAGCCGAAACCCCTGCCTGCTTCAGGACTTCATCCCAGAGTTTTTCCGCCGCCTGACCACGGTCGAAGCCTTCGGACGAAGCTATCCCACTCGCAGCTATACTATCGTCTTTTAATATCACTGCCTTGATTGTTTTTACTCCCACATCTATACCGGCAGATATCATATTGTCCTCCTTAAATGTAATGGGGTCATTTTCTCAGTCCACCAGCTTCCTCAGCCCCTGCATCTCCATGAAAGTATCAAGCTGGTCGAGCATGCGGGTCTCATCAAAATCAGTCCTGTCGCCCGGATGTGATGTCTCGTAGTGCATGACCGGTATTCCCTGCTCCATCAGCTTCATGGCGGTTGCTTTCATGCTGAAGACGCAGCCGATTCCGGCACGGTGAAGCGGAAGAATCACTCCATCACACTTGAATGCCTTGACCGCACTCATGAGATTCTCATAGTATTCCTGGGGTAAGGGACCGTGACCTCCCCAGCCGCTGCGGCGTCTGCCACCCATTCCCATCATCCCGCCGCCAGCCCGGGCAAAGTCTTCCTTGGTCTTAATCTGTACCGGGTTCTCGTCTTCCAGAGGAATCTTCGGGGCTTTCCATGTCCCGTCGGGTTGCTCTACCAGGCGAACCCCGTGATAAAAGGTCTGGATGCAGACCGCGCCGTATTGTTCCATATACCTGTAGTATTTCAGGAAGAACCACGGCGGCGGCTCATTTTCCGTCCATCGGTATCTCTCGTTAGCCACTCCGGCGATGTTGTTGTCCACACGCCATCTCATCTCGTCTCTTATCATTTCCCACAGTTTTTCCGTTTCAACGGGGTCGCTGCCTACCAGACTGCCGAGGACGAGAACGGAATACGCCGATTTCTGGTCGAGCGGGCAGGGTATATGGGTCAGCATCTCGATTACTTCGCCACGCAGTGCCTGCGTTCGCCGGTTTCTCTTCATAGATTCTACCTGAGCTTCAACATTGAACTCGGTACCGGTAGCCTTTTCAAGCCATTCTATCGTGCTGAGATACTGGTCAGCCATTACTTTTGCTGCCGTTTTGCTCCTCTCTTCGTCATAGTCCCCGTAATATCCTAACGCGTCCGTGTGATGCTCGGGGACGCCCCAGAACTCAGCCTCGAGCTGACCGAGTTTGGGAAACATGGCGCAGAGGTCATTACCCTGGCATACGAGGTCTCTCCTGGGCATTTCCCCGCCCGAAAAATGCTTGTTGGTCAGAAGAGCGCCGATATAGTCGAGCTGGTAACCGCAGAGATTACGACCGTACCCGTAAGCTTCCGTTGCCCCGCGGCACTCGCGGGAATATGAATCGCTGGTATTTGCGATGCTGGCAGCCTCGGGATGAGGATGCACGAAGTGTAGATTACCGAAGCCGGGTCCCAGTCCCTGTTGCGGACCATCCCCGCCGCCGATAAGGAACATCTGCTGTGTACTAGCTTCTTTCTCGGTCTGATAAAATTTTGCCCTCAATTCTTTGGCTTTTGCCCAGAACTCAAGAGGTCTTGTTTCCCATCTAACTTCAGGCTTTTGTATTAGCATTCTGAACCTCCTTTAATATATCACCAGAATAAATCCTCATGTTAAACAGGTACCGTTGTCGGGAGTTTTATTGAGTCGATAAAGGCTTCAAGACGATTCGTGAATTCTCCCCCGTGGACAGTACCGTCGTGTTCAATCTCGTGCAACGGGATGAACTTCTGTTTGAAAGATTTCACAATGGGAGGACGGTCCTGCTGGTGGGGGAAACAGAACCTTTCTATGGCGTAGACAACTCCCTGGACATTATAATCGATGGCTAATGCCATGATTTCATTTACCCTTCTCCGGTATGATTCGTCCTTGACGGGGTGTCGGGGTTTGTCCATGTATCTGAAAGAAAGTGCAAGTAAACGGTCATGTTGAGGAACGACATTGTTCCAGAAATAATTGCTGCCGTTGGAGATTCTATCAATTACAACCGTCGCTCCCAGTGATTCTATGAGGTCGACCAGATTGGTGCCGTTTATTTCACTGCCCAGCAGCATCAGCCTGGGCCCGGTATAACTTACGTCCCGGTCCTTCAGCTTGCTTATGGCGTCCTTGAGGAGCTTGTTGTGCTCTTCCTTGTTCATGATTTGACTGGACAGCACCATCGACAGCGCTTCCGAGCCGGAAACGGGCGGATTATCAATTCGTCTCAGTTCGTATACCTGTCTCATCAAATTGCGGTTGGTATTGTAAACATCAATCGCGTTGTCCAGAGCTTCATCAGTTATGGCTTTCCCCGTCCATTCCTCTATGCTCTTCTTGAATGCTGTCAACTCCGAATACATCATGTCTTTTGCGCTTGGTTCATCCAGCTGCGAAGGCATCGCTATGTAATATTTAAAGGGAGTGGGCAGCAAGTCCCACCAGTTGGCGACGGCGCCGCGTATCGGCATACAGCTTTCCACATGAACAACGCCGTCGAGGTAATCGTAATCGCCCTTCAGTCCCTGCGCTAAAACACCCAGGGAATACGGGCAAAAAGCATTATACAGATAACGCTGGGCTATCCCCTCGATATCAGGCTTGCTGAAAATACTGACCGGAAGAATGCCCGCTGCGTAGGCAATCTCTTCGGGGAAGTAGTGCGAGAAGTAGCCTATCACCCTGCCACCGGTCTTCGCTTTCCATTCCTTGGCGTGCTTGTGAGGGTCTTCCAGCAGTTTTTGAAATCTATCCATATCCATATCCTCCTTCGTATTCCTCTTATCTTGCGGCTTAAGTTGCCATTTCGGCAGCGAGTACGGCGGCGCCGACAGCACCGACTATCTGAGGGTCGCTATTTTTAGCTGTGAGAGCCTTTATTCCGGTCTCTCTCTCAATCCTGCTGACTATTCCGTTGTTTTTAGCCACACCGCCGGTAATCGCCAGGTCCTTTGCAATCTCACCGTCGCCGGACTGAGTAGCCAGTCGTTGGAGCAGGATATAGTCTTTCCAGGCTATGCTGAAACAGTATGCAGCCAGGACTTTTTCTTTCGGTGCCCGTCTCATCATCTGCGCTGCCATGCTGTTGGCATAGATTATACAGGTGCTGCTTACCGGCTCGGGTTCTTCATCGACCTCCAGTGAAAGTTTCCCGATGTCTTCTATCGGTATCGCCATCATATCGGCAAACGTTTCAATACCCTGTCCGATACCACCGGCGCACTTATCATTCATCAGGAATGCCGTGGCATTACCGTACTGGTCAACCAGTATAGCTTTCGTGTCCTGTCCGCCTATGTCCAGCACCGTTCTTACCGACGGTCCGTACATGTTATAGGCGCCGCGAGCGTGGCAGGCTACCTCTGTTGCCGTCTTATCGGCAAACGAAGCATTAGACCTGCCATATCCCGTACTGACTATTTTCTGGAGGGCTTTTGCATCGATTCCGGCAGCTGCCATAGCTTTATCAAGAGCTTTCTGACCGCTCGTTTTACTGTCAGGGTCATTCCTTATAATACTGTACGCAGCCAGCTTACCGTCGCACATTACTGCCGCCTTGGAGCTTATGGCTCCGATATCCACCCCGGCGGTGATGACGGAAGCATTCTTACAGTCGACGCCGGTTGAAACACCATTTTCTTCCGGCCATTTCCAATACTCAGCTTTCATAACTTTTTATTTACCTCCAGTCTTTAGATAAATATACCTGTACCGTGTTACGCACATTTTTCGTCTTTAAGTCTGGTTGTACCTCCTTTCTAAAGAGAGGAATTACATGGTTTCCACGGATGAAACTGTTTGATCTGAACGTAAAGGGCAATGCCCTTTACGGGTTATACAGTCGGCGATATTAGTATTATCAAAAGCCCCGCTTCATGTCAAATTTACAGCACCTTGAGGGGGTCTATTTGATGGAGAAAATGTGTACAGTTTATAATGTCAAATAAAGGAATAACGCTGCAAGGGGGCATAAGCAAGTGAAAATCCGTCTCAAAACCAGTTTTGAAGTTGATGAAAGCGAAATTGAAACTCAGAGCCATACCTTGAAAGATTTACTAAATGAATTATCGAAAAAATATCCCGCAGAGAGGTTCTACAACAGGGACTGGGAAGATGTGACCATAACCTATACCGTAGAACTTAACGGAAAGATATACGACTCTCTTCCTGACGAACTGGATACCAGGCTGGAAGACGGAGATACCGTTGAAATCTACCAGTCCGGTGAATTCGAAGAAGACTGAGATGGTTCTGCTCGTACTCTCGGCAAAATGCTGCCCAATAAGGTAAAGGTTCAATTAACAAAAGTACATACTGTATATATTTTATTATAAACAACTCCATTATAAGTAGTATAATAAGATATATATCAGAAAGGAGGATAGATGTATGCCTGAAGAATTTAAACCCGGATGCCAGAGACCGCCAATAAAAAAATCTGCTGCTCAAGCTACCCCGTCTGCTGAAACGAATATTACTGAGGTGAAGCAAACTATGGTTCATGTGGGAAAGCCGGCTCCTGATTTTACCGCTCCAGGATATTATAACGGGAAATTTATGAATTTCAGCCTTTCAGAATACCTTGGTAAATGGGTGTTATTGTGTTTTTACCCGGGTGATTTTACCTTTGTCTGAGCGACTGAAATTTCAGCGGTTGCTGAAAAGCATTCAGAATTGCAGGAACTGGGTGTTGAAGTGCTGTCTGTCAGCGTCGATAGTATTTACGTGCATAAAATGTGGAATGACCATGAGCTCTCAAAAATGATAAATAAGGATATCCCGTTTCCTATGCTCTCTGACCAGGACGGCGGTATCGGAAAAATGTACGGGATATATGATGAAGACAGCGGTGTGGAGACAAGAGGAAGGTTCATCATTGACCCGGACGGTAATATCCAGGGGTTTGAAGTCCTGACTCCTTCCGTTGGTCGTAACGTTGCCGAATCTCTGAGGCAGATAAAAGCCTTCCAGCTCGTAAGAGAATCAAATGGAACGGAGGCTACTCCTTCCGGCTGGAAACCTGGCAAGCCCACCTTGAAACCGACTCCTGAGCTGGTGGGTAATGTCTGGAAAGAATGGAAGGTAAGTCAGGCTTTCGAAGATTAATATTTTCTTTTAACATAATATTTGTCTAAGGTTCTAACGACTGAATAATTTGGGATATAAATTTTTAGTGGGGAAGCGGCATAGCTTCCCCACTCTCATTTCCCAACTATTCTTCTTACTTTATTTTGTCCCTGTTTGCATTTGTTTGTTTATACTAGCCTCACCCCT
>CAZBAN010000083.1:0-5989 GCA_964489895.1 uncultured Dehalococcoidales bacterium | reverse complement strand
TCCCACTTGGCGAGGTACTGGGTCTGTCCCAGGGTCGAACCCCGCTGAATTTCCTCACGGATTCTGTTTTCTTTTTCAAGGACGTCGATGGCGCGGTTTGCCATTTCCATAGCCATATTTTGAGGCACGACGACGACTCCGCTTTCATCCCCGATAATCCAGTCACCCGGTTCCACTTTTCTCCCGCAGACCTCAATCGGGGCGTTAATTTCCCCGAAACCTTTCGGCTCCCCGGCGGTAGGTGTGAAGTGACGGGCGAATAGAGGGAACTTAATCTTTCTTATATCATCGATATCACGGACAGCCCCGTCTATTATCACTCCCACGACTCCCTGGCTGATACAGCTGTTTGTCGCCAGCTCGCCCCACACGGCAGTCTCGCCCCGGCAGGCATCGATAACGATAACGTCTCCCGGATTGGCATGGTCGATAGCCTGTACGGGGGCACTCCAGTCGCCGTCATAGGTCCTGACCGTTACCGCCGGACCGGCGAATTTCAGTTCACCCGGCTCGCCGACCCACACCGGTTGGAGTCCTCTCAGGTCTCCCGTCCTGTGCATGGCGTCGCTGATATTGGCGGTGCTGACCTTCATAAAAGCGTCCACCAGGTGCTCTTTATCGTATTTGAGAAATTCCCGGGTTGCGATTGGTTTGCCGGACTTCAGTGATTGAACGATTTTTCTTGCCGATTCCTCCGGGCTTCTTGCTTTATACAGGGAGCCACCGACGATGATGATATCGGCACCGGCTTCGTAAGCCTGGACCGCCGTTTCGCTGTTTATGCCGCCGGCGGCGGAAATTAACGCCTTGCCGGATACCGCCTTCGCTATTTCCCTTACCATCTCTACCGGCTTAATCCCCAGTACCTGCTGGTCGAGTCCGACATGGATGTTTATGATGTCTATACCCAGCTCCACGAGTTCTACGGCGCGCTGAGCCGGGTCTCTGACTGATATCAGGTCAGCCGCCACTTTTACCCCGTACTTCTTTCCGGCGAGCACAGCCTCGGTAATGCAGGAGTCCGGAGCGCAGCCGAGAATAAACACGATGTTGGCGCCGGCTTTAGCGGCAATCTCCACCTCCGTGGAACCGGCGTCCATTACCTTCATATCGGCACAAATAGTATGCCCGGGGAAGGCAGTCCGTAGCTCGCGGATGGCGTTCATGCCCTCGGATTTTATCAGAGGAGTTCCGGCTTCCACCCATGCTTTCGAGATATCTCCGGTCTCGGCAAGGATTCCCTGCACTGCCTCCCTGGCTATCTGAATTGCTCTGGGCAGGTCAATCAGGTCGAGTGCGACCTGTACCGGCGGGATATCAACTGCTTTTACTGATTTTTTGGTCTTCGATTGCGACATTTTACTCAACCTCTAATTTAATTTCCTTACCTTTTATTCCAGCACTATATTGTCAATCAGCCTGGGCTTGCCGATTTTTACCGCCAGTGATACCAGCGCCGGAGTTTTTATCTCCTCCAGCTCCTCCAGGGTCTCATTATCGGCGATGCTGACGTAATCTATGTGTGCCAGGGGCTGCCGCCGGATAAGCCCGGTCATTTCCCGGCGTATTTTGTCGGCGTTCTTTTCACCCTTTAGCCACATTTCCTTTGCCAGGTTGAGTGATTGATAGAGGACCGTCGCCGCCTTTCGCTCTTCGGGGTTCAGGTAGGTATTGCGGCTGCTCATCGCCAGACCGTCAGGTTCTCGTACCGTCGGGCAGGCGACAATCTCCAGGTCCATATTCAGGTCTTTTACCATTTTTTTGATGACGGCAAGTTGCTGGGCGTCTTTCTGTCCGAAGTATGCCCGGGTGGGTTCGACGATGTTGAACAGTTTGGCTACAACCGTGGTAACGCCGCGAAAATGACCGGGACGTGAAGCGCCTTCCAGTCTTCCTGTAATATCTTCTACCTCCACCCAGCTATTGAAACGTGGAGGGTATATCTCCGCCGCCGAAGGCATAAAGACGATGTCGGTCTTCTCTTTCTCCAGCAGAGTGAGGTCACGCTCCGTATCGCGGGGGTAGCTTTCAAAGTCTTCTTTGGGTCCGAACTGGGTCGGGTTCACGAATATACTCGCCGTTGCGGTGTCGTTTTCGGCTCTGGCACGTTTGACCAGGGACAGGTGTCCTTCGTGAAGGTAGCCCATGGTGGGGACGAAACCAACGCTTCCCTTGAGTTCGTGGCGTGCTTTCTTTACCTCGGCAATGGTTTCGATAACTTTCATATTTTACCGAATATATATAAGGGACTGTCAGTTGGGTCGGAATCTATTCTTTCTCGAGTTCGGCAATCACCGCCTCGTCGATAGTGAAGCTGTGCTTTTCGGTCGGGAAGGTGCCCGCTTTTACCTCGCTGTCGTACTCGGATATGGCTTTGCGCATAATATCAGCGAGCTGTACGTACTGTTTTGCGTGCCTGGGAACGAAGTCGGTGAAGGAACCGAGCATATCGTTTATAATCTGTACCTGACCGTCGCAGTAAGGACCAGCGCCAATGCCTATGGTGGGAACGCTTACCTTTTTCGTGACCAGTTCCGCCAGCTTATAGGGTATTGCCTCTATAACAATACTGAAAACACCGGCCTGGTCCAGCGCCGTAGCGTCCTCGATAAGCTTTCTGGCTGTATCGAGAGACCTTGCCTGTGCCCTGTGACCGCCAAGCTGGTGGGTTGACTGCGGGGTAAGACCGATATGTCCCATAACCGGGATACCGCAGTCCACCACCCGTCTCACCTTTTCCGCCACGGTCACGCCACCTTCGAGTTTGATTGCCTGGGCGCCTGCCTCCTGGATGAAACGCCCGGCATTCCTGAGGCAGTCCTCGACACTTACGTGGTAGGTCATAAAGGGCATATCACCGACTACCAGGGCGTTCGGGGCGCCTCTCACCACCGCTCTGGTGTGGTGCAGCATTACCTCAATCGTTACCGGTAGCGTTGTTTCGTAACCCAGGACTACCATGCCCAGGCTGTCTCCGACCAGAATCAGGGGTATGCCTGCTTCATCGACTATCTTTGCCGTTGAGTAGTCGTAGGCGGTGAGCATGGTAATTTTCTCGCCTTTCTGTTTCATCGCTTTTATATCGTTTATTGTAACAGGCATAGCACCCTTCCTAGCTTACGGACTCGATGGCTCCTTTGACTCTGGTGATGTTGTTATTGGCGTCGACATATATGAGTTTCGGTTTCATGTTGATAGCTTCTTCATCCTCAACATGGCTGTAGGAGAGAATGAGGACTATATCCCCCTTCAGGGCAAGTCTTGCCGCGGCGCCGTTTATGCAGATTTCACCTTTCTCACCCTTGATGGCATAGGTATCAAAACGAGCGCCGTTATTTATATTCAGAACCTGTACCTGTTCGTTGGGCAGGATATCGGCTGCCTCCATAAGCCGGCTATCGATTGTAATACTGCCTTCGTAGTCGATATTGGCTTCGGTAACGGTGGCGCGGTGAATTTTACTCTTAAGCATCACTCTCATCTGGCTCTCTCCCTTTATATGTTTACTAACAGATTTGGTTGCTTGAGTATATTCAGCAGTTCCTCTGCTCGCTCTTCATCAATTTTACCTTTTGCCAGGGCGACCGGGATTGTCTGGCGGCCAAGCTCAAGATAGGTGGAAAGCACGCCAGGGGCTGCTTTTTCGAGGGCTTCAATATGTTTCCTGATAGTCCCGATGTCACCCCGGGCGATAGGACCGGTCAGGCACCGGGGTATACCGACAGTCTCGATATTATGGATGGTGCCCTTTAGCAGTGGCAGTAAAGCCTGACTGGCTTGCTCCGCCGGGATATCGAAAGTCTGCCACAGGTCGGTGGCTAGTTTAACCAGGCTTACCAGGTAATTGCAGGCGATTACGGCTGCGGCGTGGTAAATTACTTTATCGCCTGCCTCCAGCTCTATATACTGGCCATCCAGCTTGGTAGCCATTTCTTTGAGGGTTGTCAGCAGCGGTTCTTCGGCTTCTATGGCGAAGGTGGAACCGGGTATGTTTTCTATTGCCTGTTTGACACTGGCGAAGGTCTGAAGGGGATGAAAAGCGCCGACCTGAGCACCCGATATCCTCGCCGGTTCGAGGACTTCGGTTGAATCGGCGCCGCTGCAGTGGACCACGCTTTGCCCCGCGTGCCACTGTGTTTCCGAGACAACCTGGCCGATGGCGTCATCAGGCGTGGTGATGAAAACGAGCTCGGCAGCGTCAGCTAAAGCCTTGCTGCTGTCGACAGCATAGCAGTCATCTATTGCCGCCGCCAGCTTGTCGGAGGATGTCCGGCTGCGGCTGTATACGGCTGCCACTTCATACCCCCTGGTATTCAGCCCGATAGCCAGCGCGGTGCCTACGGTTCCGGCTCCGATAAACCCGATTTTCATAGTTCCAGCTTCCTTCTTACCTGTAATCGGCATAAAAAAACCTTCTCAGATATTACCGGAGAAGGCGTCCATTATTTCAATATATACATGCCGTCTCGGTCATATCCGATCCAAGCGACCCAGTTTTTTAAAGTCCTTTATTTTGCGGGAAATCGCCGCCTTAATGGTCAGCGTCTCTCACTGCTAATATAGCAGTAGTCTGGAGGTTTGTCAACAGGTTATTGGGGGGTTATCAGAGGTTTATCAATAGACACTATTGTTTGTTTTGTCTGTATCCGGATGCTAATTTAACCTTACCCCCTTAGTCCCCCTCTCCAGCCAGAGCCATTGTGTTGTAAAGAGGAGTTTTCTTGGCTGGAGAGGGGGAACTAAATAAAGAGAGGGGGCGAAGCCCCCTCTCAAAAATACTCTCCCCCTTTCACGCATTCGAATATTTGTATGACAAATTAGGTGCTGCGTGAGAGGGGGATACAGGGGGTGAGTATCTAATTTAACCAGACGTAACCTTAAAGGCTTTGTTAAGCTCGAGTTCGAGATTGCCAGGCTTAATGCCGAGGTCAATAACAGACCAGGGTAATTCGTCAGAGGTATCCAGTCTTCGGTCAAGATAGAAGTCAGCGTCGAGACCGCATTTGTCCATCGCTTTTTGCCAGCCTGACAGCGATAATTCGTCTATTTCAGCCAGCGCTTCCGCCAGTCTGGCGTCTCCCCGGGCGAGGACTCCCTGTACCCGACTCCAGGCAGGGCTTTCCGCTTTTATTTTTACCCCTTCCGGTGAAAGCCGCTTTTTTAACATAGATACACGCCGGTTCAGTACGGACAGCTTCTCCATGGCGAGCCACTGGAAAGGCGTCCCCGCCTTGGGCACGAACGGCGCGATGCTCAGGGTAATGCGGCAGCCAGCCTGCTTTTTGTCCAGAATGGCTTTACATCTGAGGGTCAGGTCCACCAATTCTTCGATATCGTCGTCTGTCTCGGTGGGCAGACCAATCATGAAGTAGAGCTTTAGCTGTTTTATTCCGTGCCCGGCTACCCTGTACATAGCTTCAAGGATATCTTCTTCGGAGATGCCTTTTTTTATTAACTGACGCAGGCGCTGGGAGCCGGCTTCAGGGGCGAGGGCGATAGTCCTGGCTTTGCCTTTCGTTATCTCGCTCAGGGCTGTATCGGGCAGGGGCTTTACCCGTAAAGAGCTGACGGCTATCTCTGCTCCCATCCGCTGTAGCCCGGCTAACAGCTCCTCGAACTGCGGGTGGTCGGAAACGGCCGGACCGACCAGCCCGATTCTTTTCCGGATTTTTAAGCCTTCCTCAGCCTGTTTCAGCAGGCTGTCTACGGAGCGGAAACGTGCCGGACTGAAAGCGGTGCTGACCAGGCAGAAGCGGCAGCCATGGTTACAGCCACGCTCCGCCTCTATCAGGTAGAGACTGCCTAGTTCGGTATCCGGAGTGAGTACGGCGGAGTGGGCGGGAAAGTCGTTAATGTTCCTTACCCACTGGCGTGTCGTGGGGGTACTGCCGTTTATCTGTGGCACATAAACACCTGGCAAGGCTGCCAGTGTTTTCAATAGCTCATCGCGTTTGCCTCCAATGCTTTCCTCCAGTACCGGCAGCATACC
>CAZBAN010000082.1:0-6175 GCA_964489895.1 uncultured Dehalococcoidales bacterium | reverse complement strand
TTTTTTCAGCCCTGTTCCGTTATATCACATCTTTCGGTTCAGGGACAGGTCTATTCTATTTATCAATATGTTTATTTTTGACACCTGCTTTATAGAATGATAAGTTATGGTCTGACCGGAGAGATATATTTGTTATGGCTAAACAAAAGAAAACAATAGTTTTAGTAGGGCGTCTCGATAGTAAGGGAAAAGAGTACGCCTATGTCAGGGATATAATAATCAGCGGTGGCTATAATGTCGTCGTAGTAGATACCGGGACGCGTGGTGCTCCTCAGTTCAAGCCGGATATTTCACGCGAGGAAGTCGCCAGGGCTGCCGGGCTGGACATTCAGGACGTGGTTGACCGCTCGGATGAGAGTAAGGAAATCGAGGTTATGATGGCAGGCGCGTCCAGTATAGTCCGGAGACTTCACGATTCCGGGAAGCTGGACGGCATAATGTGTTTGGGCGGGTCACGGGGCACCGCTATCGGCACAGCTTCAATGAGAGCTCTACCATTCGGCATACCGAAGGTTATGGTTAGCACTATAGCATCGGGTGACATGCGTCCGTATGTGGACACCAGAGATATTACTATAATCCATTCCGTTGCCGATATTTCAGGCTTAAACCGGATGACAAAAAAGCTGTTAGCTTATGCCGCCGGCGCAGTCATGGGAGCGGTGGCGGCGAACCCTGAGTATGAGGTCTCGGGAAAGCCCGTTATTGCCATGAGTGCTATGGGAGGAATAAACCGGGCGGCTTTTAAAGCACGGGAACTCCTGGAAAACAGCGGTTTTGAGGTGGTGGTTTTTCATGCAGTAGGTACCGGCGGGCGTGCGATGGAGGAATCGATAGAGCAGGGACTGATTGACGGTGTTCTGGACCTGGTTACTCATGAGTTGATAGACCACATTCACGGTGGTTATTACGATGCCGGACCGAAAAGACTGGAAACAGCGGGAAACAGGGGCATACCACAGGTAATAGTCCCCGGATGCCTGGATTTTATTGCTTTCAGCCCGCCCGAAAAGATACCTGAAGACATCAGGAACAGGAAGTTATTCTGGCACACTCCCGAAGTTGCCATAGTCCGGGCAAATAAAGCCGAGATGGCGTCGACGGGGAAAAGTCTGGCTGAGAAACTCAATAAGGCTATAGGCCCAACATCCGTCATGGTACCGATGAAAGGATTCTCGCCCGGAAACAGGCGGGGCAAGAATCTTTATGACCCTGAAGCGGATAAGGCATTTATCGAGGCGTTGAAAAAGGACCTCAAACCTGCCGTCAAGGTTATAGAGGTAGATGCTCACATTAATGACGAGATATTTGCCGAACAGGCGGTTAACCTGTTACGCAAGATGATGGCGGACCAGGCGTAATTCTATTCAAAGACGCCTTCATTCAGACAGGTGATGAATTCCTCATCGGATAGTCCCAGTATTCTGGTATACACGTATTCATTGTGTTCACCCAGACACGGGGCAGGTCTGATACTAATCGGGCTTTCCGAAAGTTTTACGGGCCAGCCCTGTTGATAGCACGGGCCGATTTCGGAATGTGCCACCTGCTGGAAATAGCCCCGGTGCTCCAGCTGAGGGTCTTCAAACAGTTCCTTGTTTGTTTTTACAACTCCCGCCGGCACTCCGGCATCTTGCAGGAGAGCCATAACTTCTTCGGGGGTGAAGCCGATAGTCCATTGTTCGATGAGCTTATCCAGTTCTTCCTCGTTTTGTTTCCTTCCCTGGAAAGAAGCGAACTTCTCATCCTTTGTCCAGTCCGGAGAGCCCAGTGCTCTGCAGAAAGCCTCCCACTCTAATTCAGTGAAGATGCTGATAGCGCACCACCTGTCATCGCCACGACAACGATATATACCGTGTGGCGCAGCGTAGGGTGACCTGTTCCCGGCGCGCATCGCAATATCTCCGCTTGCTGCATAGTCCATTATCAGCGGAGCTAGAAGCTGGCAGGTGGTCTCATACTGGCTGATATCGATATATTGCCCCCGTCCGGTCCTGCGGCGGTAGTCTAAGGCTGCCAGTATGGCAGTAACACCGAACCAGGGTACCACGCTATCTGGATATGCCTGTAAAGTACCAACCGGCGAACGGTCAGGCCAGCCGGTAAGGTTGCCGATACCGGTCAAAGCCACCGTATTCCAGCCATAACCGGCGAAAGCTGAGTTCGGTCCGGTCTGTCCCTGGATAGTTGCGCTGAGCATGATAATTTCCGGTTGTATTTTTATAAGTTCATCATAGTTCAGTCCTAACCTCTCCATAACTCCTGCCCCGAAATTTTCAACCACGACGTCAGCCCACTTTACAAGCTTTTCAATAATCTCAGGAGCGCGTCGGTGCTTCAGGTTCAGGGTAATGCTCAGCTTGCTGTTATTGGCAACAAGAAAGCAGCCCGACCTGTTAATGCCGGTAACCCCGTCTTTATACGGGGATGTTACCCTGGTGATATCAAGGTTGGAGTTGCTTTCGACCTTGATAACTTCGGCACCGTAATCACCCAGATATGCGCCTATAAAGGGCCCGGCAAACGCCCAGCTGAAATCGAGGACTTTCAGTCCTTCAAGCGCCAACTTTTCCATTTTTATGCCTATATAACGTTATCTCCCCTCAAAGAGTCCAGTTCATCTTCACCGAGCCCCAGTATTCCGCGGTAAACATCTGCGTTATGCTCGCCTGGCAAAGGCGCCCTGCCTCTTACTTCAGGCAGGCATTCCTCCTCGGTAGTTAAAAAGAGGAATCCCGGATAACGCATGGCGGTATCCAGCTCAGGATGCTCAATATCAACCCAGAAGTTTCTGGCAGCGAGCTGTTCGTCTCCTGCGACGTCCGAAATGTCATTCAGGGGTGTCAGGGGTATGCGCTTTTCCAGGGCTTCTTTGTAAAGCTCCTGTTTGGTGTGAGCCTGAAAGAAGTTACCGATTACTTCTTCCCAGGAGTTTATTTTCTCCGCGGATACGCTGGTCAGGTCCAGCGCCGACCAGTCCTGTATCTCGTCGATTAGTCTGCCTGCCATCCCCTTGCTCTCCATCCACTCCACCATAATCTGCATTTGCCTGGTTCCGACGGCGCCCCCGAAAAACATCCAGGACACAAAACCGTCTTTGCAGGGCCAGATTTCCCTTGTCGAGACTCCTCCTCTGAACCGCCGTATCCCTGACCTCTGTACAACCCGGTTGCTGTATTCCCAGTAAGGTAACTGGGTATGCAGCGTTCGGACCACGCTTTCCTGCATGGAAACATCTATCCTCTGCCCTCGTCCCGTTTTTATACGGTTATGCAGGGCAATCAGGAGTCCCACGGCAGCATGAACGCCAGCCTGCGAATATGCCTGGTCTACGCTTATCCTCAGCGGAGCACGGTCCGGCTCGCCGGTGCAGTAGACCATTCCGCCCATAGCCGAGGACACTAAATCGCCGGCTTTATAGTCTTTGTAGGGTCCGGTCTGACCGAAGGGTGAAATGGATGCCATGATGAGTCGGGGATTTATTTTAGAAAGTGCTTCGTATCCCAGCCCGATACCTTCGAGATATCCCGGAGTGAATGATTCGATGATAAAATCGGCAGTGGCGGCGAGCTTTTTAAATATTTCCCTTCCGGCGCCGGTATCCAGATTAAGAGTAATACTTTTCTTGCCGGCGCTGAAAGCAGCCCAGAAAAGACTCTGCTCGGAGCCGGATTTATCTCTTATAAAGGGAGGAATCTTTCTGGCAGAATTTCCCGCCGGTTTTTCAACCTGTATCACGTCGGCGCCAAGGTCAGCCAGAATCTTTCCGCACAAAAGACCTTTTTCATCCGTTAAATCCAGGGCACGATACGGGCTTAACATCTCTAGATTTCTATCCTTATTTCACGTGTCTATACTATCAGTTAACCTCTTAACAAGTTCAATATTCTCTTCTAACGATGACATCGTTTCCTTCTTTACTTCCCAATCTCTTCAGTTGGTAATATCAATACCCATTTGGTGAATTAGCGAGAGTATATTCGCGAACGGTATTGGACCTAAATCCTTACCATCTTTAAAGTGGTAAAACCAGGCTTCTTTCATACTTACCTTATTTCCTGTCGGTTCGTATTCTAAGAACTTACCTGTGAAGGTACCCGTCCATGATAGACGAACTGCTACAGTATTTCCTTCACCTACCATTTCATCAATTGTCATATTAAAGTCAGGACAAGCAGTACGCCAGATATTCACCCATTCTTTGAATCCATCTTGCCCTTTCAAATCTCCTTTGGGAGTATGATACACAAAGGCTGGAGAAATAAGTTCATGAACAGAAGATAACTCACCTTTATTCCAGCACTCTTCAACCTGACGACGAATATTCGCTTTATTCTCTTCTATACCCATTGTTTATGCTCCTTTATTCATTCAGCGGGTATCGGGATTCCTGATTGTAGTTTCCTAAGGCTGTAATGTCAACACGTATCGGGATACTTAAAAGAAACAGATTCATGTAATCAACGAGCATTTTTTAGAAATAAGTGCTATATTTTACTTAACAAAATTCCGGTAACATGATTGCCGGCGTCGATAAGATATGCTTCTACATGGTAGCAACTACGTGGCTTGGGAATTATTTAGAGAATTAGGAGAACGCAAGTGGAAAAGAAAGTAGAACAGGAAGCCATGCTCAGCCCCTTTCGGGTTCTGGACCTGACCGATGTCAAAGGACTGCTGTGTGGCAAGATACTGGGAGACATGGGAGCCGATGTTATAAAAATCGAAAAACCGGGAGGCGACACAGCCCGCAATATCGGACCTTTTTATCATGATGAGCCGGAGCCTGAAAAAAGCCTTTTCTGGTTCTCGCTTAACACCAGTAAAAGAGGAATAACCCTTAACATAGAAACCGTTGATGGACAGGAAATTCTGAAAAGGCTGATTAAGACTGCTGATTTTGTAATCGAGTCTTTCCCGCCGGGCTATCTCGACAGGCTGGGCCTGGGGTACAGGGAAATGGAGAAAATAAAACCGGGAATAATCCTGATTTCAATCACTCCTTTCGGTCAGAATGGCCCCTATAAAGACTACAAATCTTCCGATATCGTTGCCTGGGCAATGAGTGGAGAAATGTCGGGATGGGGCGATATCGACCGTCCTCCGGTCAGAATAAGCAATACCCCTCAATCCTACTTAAACGCAGGAGCTGATGGTGCCATAGGAGCACTGGTAGCCCTGTATGAGCGGGGAAACTCCGGGGAAGGTCAGCACATCGACGTATCGATACAGGAATCTCTCTCATTACTGGATGGAGATAACCGTAATCCTTTCTGGGTATTCTTCGGGGTGACACGGAAAAGGGGTGAGACAGGAATGCCGAACGCCAGTCACACTGCAACTAGATTATTTCCATGTAAAGATGGTTGGGTGTCATGGTCTCATATGGGTACTTCCGTGCTTGGACCCAGCCTGCCGCTCGTCAGGTGGATGCAGGAAGAAGGCATGTCCACTGAATTCCTGGATAACTTCAACTGGCAAAGGCCTGATTTTATGTCTATCTCCCAGGAAGAAATGGATAAAATAGATGAGCCGACAGCCAGGTTCTTCATGACTAAAACAAAAGCCGAACTCCTGGAAGGGGCCGTTAACAGGGGTGTTATGATGTACCCGGTGGCTACCACGGCTGATATGCTGGAGGATGCACAGCTTGCCGACAGGGAGTTCTGGGTCGATGTAGAGCACCCGGAACTGGGCACCAATATAACGTATCCCGGAGCTTTCGGGCTGTGTTCGGAAACTCCTCCGGCGATAAGTCGTCGGGCTCCTCTTATCGGCGAACACAACCTGGAGATTTATCAGGATGAACTGGGTATCTCCAGAGAAAAACTGACCGTATTGAAACAGGCGGGAATTATCTAGTCTGCTGCTGACAAAAACTGAAGGGAGTAATTGATGTCTAAGAAACTGCTTGAAGGTATCAGAACCGTAGAAGTTACCGGGCATGTTACCGGTCCTATAACCACCCAGCTCCTGGCTGATTGCGGAGCCGAATCAATTATAATTGAGACCGCGAGCAGACAGCTCGGCTTCGGCAGACCGGGGAATGTCGAAGAACATAAAAATACCACCGGGAAACTCAGCGTCAGCCTGAATTTTATCGACCCCAGGGGTCTGGAGTTAGCCCGCAGACTGATAGCCACCGCCGATATTTTTGTGGAGAATATGGCGGGTG
>CAZBAN010000081.1:0-6425 GCA_964489895.1 uncultured Dehalococcoidales bacterium | reverse complement strand
GAGTGGAGCTACAACGTAGACAATCCGTTCTACAAGACCGACGAACCTCTACGTTACGACACCACATACTACTGGAGGGTTAGAGGCGTACTCGCTGAGCCCTATCAGGTAGGGCCTGCCTGGGTAACCCCGGCAACACCGTGGGCTACAGGTATCTTCACTACCGAATCTGAAGTCGTTGCAGAACCAGATACGGTAGTGGTAGAACCACCGAAACCGGAAGTGAACGTTGAAATACCGCCGACCAAGATAACGGTCGAACCTGCGGGACAGGCTATCCCGGACTATATGCTCTGGATAATCATTGCCGTTGGTGCGGTATTGATAATCGCTTTGATTGTCCTGATAGTTAGGACCAGACGAGCAGTCTAAGAGACTATCTGATTCTAGCTTGACGGTTAATGCAAACCGGTTTAAAAGGGAGGTCACCGAAAGGTGACCTCCCTCCTTTATATCCGTAATTTCACAAAGTGATATTTTATTGACTTCCATCTAAAACGGAGCTAAAATTCGCCATATGGCGAAACTTCAAACCCGGAACAGCACGAGGAAGACCACAAGACTATTTGTTTTAGTCCTTTTAGCTGTCCTTCTGCTAAGTCTTACCGAAGTCACATTTGAAAGTAAGGTCAGTGCCGCTCCTGATGAAGCCAGGTGGTCGAGTGTAGACATCCCAGGGGAAGGTGAGGCGGGTAACTGGGTGCTGGCTGAAGGCTCGGACGTCAGGCATCTGGCAATAGCTGATGACGGTACCCTCTACTGCTATGCCAGTCCGTCTGGAACAGATAGAACACTGTTTAAATCCACGGATAACGGCAATAGCTGGTCGTATACCGGGGGAGTGACGGAAATTATACTGGGTATAGCCGCTGTCCCCGGAGCCACCGGTACAGTTTATTACGCCACTGAATCCGGTGTCTACAGGTCGACCGATGCCGGTATCAGTTTCACTGCCCTCCCGGCTGGTCCCGGAGGAGCAGGTTCCAATAATATAATAATCTCGTGTGTTGATGTTGCCAGAGCGGGGGATAGCGAGATTGTCGCCGTCGGCACCGCGGACTGGGATAATTCAGAATACGGCGGCGTTTATACTCTGGATGTTGGTGAAATAACCCCGTCGTGGACGGACACTGGAATAGGCGACTATGACGCCTGCGCTCTGGCTTTCTCACCGGAGTACGCCACCGACGGCCAGCTCATAGCGGTGGTCACCGATGAGCAGGATACCATTATTGCCAATAAAACGGGTGGTGGTAGCTGGAATCAGGTCATTGGCGAGGCTGTTATCCAGAATCTGGTACCGGTTTACGCCGCTATTGCCTTCCCTGACGACTATAACGCGGGTGTTGAAAACTGTGTCCTGTATGTGGGCATAGATACAGGCAGCGGTAACGGCGATGTCTATGAAATCGCTACCGAACCGGCTCCTGCCGGCTCGGTAGCTGCCGACCTTGGTATTGGCGCCAGTTACAGTCTGGGTAGCGTCGATGTTACCGGGCTGGCTGCCAGCGGCAGCAACGACGCCACCTACCTTCTGGCTGGTTCTGCTGGCGATACGCAGGTCTACTACAGCGGTGATAGCGGCGTCAGCTGGGAAAGAAGCATAAAACAGCCTACGGGAGAGTCGGATACCTTCCTGGTGATAGATAATGGTTTCTCCGTTAACCGGAGGGCTTATACGTCAACTACAGGCGCTGAGAGCGCATTCTCATGTACAAGCGACGGCGGTATGACCTGGAACCAGTCGGGCTTGATAGATACGGGTATAAGCGCGAACGGTATTTTAGGTCTGGCAGTATCTCCGAACTACAGTCAGGACACCACCCTGTTTATGATGACCTTTGGCGGAATGAGTATGAAGCACAGCCTGTGGCGAAGCGGCGACGGAGGAGAAGCGTGGGGAAGGGTTTATTGCAGCGCCATCGATAATGCGGACAGCCTCAGTCTGATAGAACTCTCTCCGGGGTATGTCACAGGTACACAGGCGGTGTTCCTTGCCGGGAACGTAAACGGCGTCCCGGCGATATGGAAATCAACGGATAACGGTCAGAGCTTCATATATCGGGCTGCTCCATATCAGATTGGTGCCTGGGCAGTACTTGATGACGATACAGCGTTTTTAGGCAGCTTCGATGGCAGTAACGGGCTGGTGTATAAAACTGAAGACAGCGGGGTTACATATTCGAACGGAGTACCGGCGGGTACCAATTCGGTGGTATCTATCGCTGTCTCACCGAATTACGCCCAGGATGGGACAATCCTGGCAAGCAATAATCTCGGCTGGGTCTACTGCTCCGGTGACTACGGTAATACCTTCAACCCGTTGCCGCTGGATGCAGTCTCACCTCCGTTCAGTGGTTCCGTTACCGTTGCTTTTGATGCTGAATACGCTGTGAATAATGTTATATACGCAGCCAGCAGTGCCGCAGATGAAGGTATCTACCGCTTTGCTGTCAATCAAAGCGATGAGTGGGAAAGGATAGACGGCACCGTTCCAGCCGGCAGCACACTCGACCAGCTTGCTGTATCGGCTGACGGTGTCTTATATGCCGCTAATTCGCAGTCGGTTGATATCGCCGGGCAGGAAGGCGGTATGGAGCGCTCGCTTAATCCGACGTCTCAGCTTGCGCCGACGTTCGAAACGGTTGTCGGCGGACTTGATAGCGGTGTCACTCTGCGCGGCATATGGTTGCAGGAAAACCAGCTCTGGTCAATCGATACCCATAATACGAGACTGCTGACTTATATTGACAGCCTGACTCTGCCGGTCAATCTGAACTCACCAACCGATGAGTTGACAGGTACGGGCATAGAGAACATTGTCCTTGATTGGGAAATACTGAACGGAGCTACCGGCTACAGGTGGCAGCTTGATTATGACACCGATTTCTCTAACTTACCGTTAGATTTTGAGGGTGATACCGGAGCGAGCTCTGTTCACCTGCCGGAGCTGGATATGGGTACAACCTACTACTGGCGGGTGAGAGCTACCGAACCGGTCCTCAGTCCATGGTCTGACATATGGTCTTTTACAACTGCTCTCGGTCAAACAGAGGTTGCGCCCGTACTTCTAAGCCCCGGGGCTGGTGATGAAAATGTATTGCTAAATCCCATGTTTCAATGGAGTGCCATAACTGGAGCCGAAGAATATGAGTTAGTGGTTTCAAGTAGTGCTTCTTTTAGTAATCCAGTAATAAAAAAGACCGGCGAGTCTGCCCTGCCGGTAACTGCCTGGCGGAGTGATATTAACCTTAAATACAATACTACATACTACTGGAAGGTGCGGGCTGTCGGCTTGGGTAGTTACAGTGCCTGGAGTGCGGTTGGCGTTTTTACTACTGAAATAGTACCAGCGGTCGAAGAGGAGACTATCGACCTGCCTGTACTTCTGAGCCCGGGGGCTGGCGCTGACGATGTTACACCTAATCCTCTGTTTCAGTGGAGCAGCATAGCCGGGGCAAGGAAATATGAGCTGATAGTTGCCAGAAATGCCGCTTTCAGTAATCCCGTAATAAAGAGAACCGGCAGTTATACCCTGCCGGTAACAGCCTGGCAGAGTAATATCAGTCTGGACTACAATTCTACCTACTACTGGAAGGTAAGAGCTGCCGATCCATCCGGTTATAGCTCCTGGAGCTCGGTGGGTGTATTTACCACCGAATCGCCATCAGATATATCTCAGCCTGTCACTTCGCCCATGCTTCTCAGCCCGGGAGCCGGGGCTGAAAAGGTATCGCCTCAACCTTTGTTTCAGTGGGACGCTATAGCAGGAGCAGTTGGTTATGAGCTTGAGGTCTCGGGAGATACGTACTTTGATAATAATGTGATTGTGAAAGCCGGGGACTATGCCCTGCCGGCAACCGCCTGGCAGAGCAATATAGGTCTGGACTATGATACAACCTATTACTGGAGGGTGAGAGCGATAGTTGAAGAGGGCTATAGCACCTGGAGTGCTGTCGGTGCTTTTTTAACCGAATCACTGCCGGTTGAGTCGAATCATGAAGAGGAAATGCCGTCTCAGCAGATGACGTCACCATCACAACAGACTCCCTCATCGACATCAGAACCACCGGTCCTGTCCTCCACTCTGCCGGCTCAGCAGACTATCCCTAACTGGGCGGTATATCTCGGAATCGGCTTGTTTGCAAACATGGTACTGCTCCAGATTACGGTGATTATTCTGATAGTATTTTACCGACCAAAGCAAGACAGGTCTCTGAAGAACTGATTTGACCCTGTAATCTGCCAGAGTGTATACTTTACGGGATTATCTGGATAGATATTTTTTCAGGTAATCAGTTTCCCCTCGTTTATAACCGCAGAAGTCCGGCTTCCTCTGGTAAAGCTCTGCAGGCTTGTATTGGGAAAGAGGACATTTGGTAAAGAAGCGTAAACTACCAAATATATTTCCAGGCTGGTGGATAAACATTATCACCGGTATTTATTCCGGTCTGGGACACGGATTTTATGGCTACGGAGTCTCGGTACTTTTTAAACCTCTGGCTGCCGATCTGGGGATGAGCCGGGCGGAAACATCCTGGGCTACCGGAATCGGCAGATTGCAGGGAAGTATCGAAGCTCCGGTTACAGGCTGGCTCTCTGACAGGTTCGGACCGAAGTGGGTAATCGTTTTCGGTACCAGTGTTGTTGTTCTTGGTCTGCTTTTAATGAATTACGTGAGCTCGCCCTGGGCTTATTACCTTATCTGGGGAGTACTGATAGCGATAGGGACCAACCTTGCTCTGACTATTGCCGTCGATAAATCCCTGACCGACTGGTTTATAAGAAAAAGGGGGATGGCTTTCGGTATAAGGTTCGTTATCATCGGCGTCTGCGGCGTAATAGTCCTTCCGATTATAACCTGGCTGGTCACTTCTTATGATTGGCGTATGGCGTGTATGGTGTGGGCTGGGGTGATGTTTACCGGCGTGCCTCTCCTGTGGTATTTCGTGAAACAAAAACGTCCCGAGTATTACGGACTTCTCCCGGATGGAGCTGCTGTTGAATCGGATTCTCAGGGGGACCTTGACGCTATGATAGGAAGAGGTGTCGAGTACGCCGCTGATTTCGAAGAGACGGAGTTTACCCTGAGACAGGCGGTAAGAACCCCCGCTTATTGGCTGATAACCATATCATGGCTTTTTGCTATGGTGGTTGGCGGGGCAGTAAACACCCACTGCATTCCTTTTCTCACCGACATGGGTATCAGCGAGACTGTAGCCGGTGGTATGATGGCGATGATGGTCTTCTTCACAATCCCGGCAAGGTTCTTCGCCGGCTTCCTGGCTGACCGCGTCAGAAAAGACCAGATGCAATTTCTGGTATCAGCCGCCTTTTTAGTGCAGGCCATCGGAATCGGTGTTTTCCTTTTACATCAAAGTGTAGCTACGGTGTATGTCTTTCTTATCCTTTTCGGCTTCGGCAGCGGGGCACCGGTGCCTTTGAGACTTACCATAGGAGGACGATACTTCGGACGGAAGGCTTTTGCCTCTATCCAGGGTACGTCAATGGTGTTTGCTGCGCCCGTTGCTCTTCTGGCTCCTGTTTATGCCGGCTGGGTATATGACTCTACCGGCAGCTATATACCGGCTTTTACAACATTTGTTGTGATGGCTATGCTGGCAGCTATCCTGATGGCTGTGATGCGGCCTCCAAAACCGCCGAAGGAAGTTACTTCCGATATCCGCAAGTTCCTGTAGGTTAATAGTCCAGCAGGAATACCTGAGTGCTCAGAGGCAGGTTCGCCTTGGTGAAGTTCACCTTGGGCTGGGAATCAACCTCCTTGACTCCCATCTCCTTGAGGAATTTATCCACCGGTTCCAGTTCACGCTTGAGGGCTTTGGTCTTGTAGTGCATGGGGATAACCACCTTGGGCTCGAGCTGCCGTACCGTTTCGGCTGCTCTGGAGGCATTTATCGTGGAAACTCCGCCTGTGGGAAGGAGCAGTATATCGACGTTATCGATTTCCTCCGCCTGACCGGTGGAAAGTACGTGTCCCAGGTCGCCTAGGTGGCATATCGTAATCTCGTCCATTTCTATCAGGTAGACGGTGTTTTTACCTCTGTTTTTACCGCTGTTGTTATCATGGAAGGTCGGCATCCCGATAATCAGAACCCCGCTGATTTCGTATTCACCCGGTCCTGTAATCACTTTTGGCTCACCGCTGACCCAGGAAACGTGTGAATGACCCGGATGTTGATGGCTTACGGTTATGATATTAGCCGCGAGTTTGTTTGTCGGGTATCCCAGTTCGGGTGAGTAGGGGTCGGTAATCACAGTGGCATGGCTGCCTTTGATTCTGAAACAGGAGTGTCCCAGCCAGATAATTTCCATATATCCAAGCCTAATTATATCGCAGCGAGAGCTATCCAGTCAATTGAAAAAGGTTCTGTTTACACCTGGTTGTTAGTAATTACCTCACCCCT
>CAZBAN010000080.1:0-6455 GCA_964489895.1 uncultured Dehalococcoidales bacterium | reverse complement strand
TGAACCCCTCTCCAGCCAGAACCAACATATAGAACAGAGGAGTTTTTATGGCTGGAGAGGGGAGTTAATAATTAACTATTTATCAGCCTGATTCTGCCTGTGCTATAATTCAGATGTATGAAAATTCTGGGTATCGAGACCTCATGCGATGAGACTGCAGCCGCGGTGGTGGAGGACGGAGAAAAGATTCTTTCCAATCAGGTAGCCTCACAGGTAGAAATCCACGCCCGCTACGGCGGAATCGTCCCCGAGGTAGCTTCACGCCAGCATATCCTGGCGATAATCCCCGTCATCAGGCAGGCGATGGCTGATGCCGATGTCAACTGGAGTGACCTCAACGGTATCGCCGTGACCGCCGGTCCCGGTCTGGCCGGCTCACTGCTGATAGGAGTCAATACCGCCAAGGCGATTTCCATGGCACGGAGCATACCTGTCACCGGAGTCAACCACCTCGAAGGTCACATATACGCTAACTGGCTGAACCGCAACAATTCTGATTTGTCCCCTGTCTTCCCCCTGCTTTCGCTTATCGTTTCCGGAGGTCATACGGACCTGGCGCTGATGAAGGAGCACGGTAATTACATCCTGCTGGGACGCACCCGTGACGACGCCGCCGGTGAAGCGTTCGACAAGGCGGCGCGTATACTCGACCTGGGTTACCCCGGCGGTCCGGCAATCCAGCTAGCCTCGGAGTCAGGCACCGACTCAATACAGCTTCCCCGCGCCTGGTTGAAAGGCAGCAACGATTTCAGTTTCAGCGGAATAAAAACTGCCCTGCTGCGACTGGTTGAGGGAGGAAAGATACCGGATAAGGCGGATGCCGCCGCCAGCTTTCAGGCAGCGGTGGTTGAAGTACTGGTCACCAAGACCATAGCCGCGGCAAGAGAATACGGAGTCAGGCAGATTTTACTCGCAGGAGGAGTGGCGGCAAACAGTTTACTCCGGGAGCGGCTGGCGAAAGATTCCCCGCTTCCTGTTCTCATCCCTGACCTGGAACTATGCACGGATAACGCCGCCATGATTGCCGCCTGCGGCTACTTCCGGTTCAGAGCCGGCCGCGTGGATGGTCTGGCTCTGGACGTAACTCCCGGCCTCAAGCTCGCCTAATTCGCAGAAACGGCACTTTCCCTGGGTACACAGGTTATTATAGATGTGAATCAAGCCCTGCTGCCGCATCGCCGAGTTCACCAGACCACGAGCCAGTCCCAGCTGTTCGGTCATGTGCCTTTCCACGGAGTTTACCCCCAGCCTGGGATAGCTACGGTAAAGGTAAAGGGCTTTTTCACCCAGCACCGGGTTACCGGTAACCCGGCTGAGAGCAAAGGCGAACGGTAAAAGCACATTCACCACGATGTCAGCCGCCCGTTCTCTGCCAAGGAGAGCCCGTCTTTTCAGCCCGCCTGGGTAGCCGTGATAACACTCCCCGCAGTCATAATCGGTTACCAGCAGGCCTCTTTCCAGCCCGCGGTAACCCTGTTCCTCCGGTAGCCCTTCGACTAAACTTAACAAACCCCCGAGTAATCCCTCTTCACGGTATCTCAGCAGGAGATAGCTCATCGCCATTATCCGGCTGGCTGGAGTGTTGCCCGGTCTTATCTTGAAAAGGTGCCACATATCCGGAGGTATTACTTGGATTCGAGCCGAAGAAGACCATATTCTTTCCAGCCCTTCAATCCACCTCTCATCCACGCAGTTCACCATATATTTGTTCCGGAGATGTCCGTACAAAAAACCCGCGGTTCCCAGAAGCAGCGCTTGCCGGATAGCAAGGTATCGTCCTTCAGGGAGATTTGCTCTGTTCTCAGTCTCAAGTACCCTGAGCGGCGCTCTCCGTGCCAGCTCAAGAAAAGCCAGTTTGTTTCCCGAATAACCAAGAGCACCCATTATCCCCCGGTAAAGCGATTGTCCGGCTCCTATCGTATCTATATCACCCTGAAACCTTTCCGTCTTACTGATGAACCTTTCTTCTCCGGCTCTATCCAGAAACTCCATCACGACCGGTATGCCCCGACGATGCACACTCCCGGAACAGGGAACACCTGTTTCAAGTGGAAAAGACTCCGTATCATACGACCAGTCTGCAGGAGTATTCATGCATCCAGCGAGAGTCAGGACGGGTACTTCCTTTCCGTTCTGAAGCGTGGTAGGGGTCCTGGAGCTATGCCACATCACGACGTGCAGGATTACGCTGTTGTAAGCCCTGTCCAGGTGGTGGCGATGGCTCTTCCAGTCACCGGATTTAACATGAATCTCCACGTCCCCCTTAAACATCCTTCTGCCGATGATGATTACCGCGTCTCTAAAGTCAGCCCCTCGCTCGTTATTGAGTCTGCCGGGATAAATCACCTTCACCGGCTCGCCGTCTTCCGTGGCAAGCTTATCTTTATCGAGTAACTGGTACCGCCATATTTTTTCCAGCTTGCTCTCGCTATATTTTTCTACCATCAAACCCGTCCTGAGATGAAGTATTCCTATTACGTCTCTCTATATACACGTTTCCGTGTATTCCACTCGATAATACATTCCTTCCAGATAATTATTTCGTCTCAGGTAAAAAAGTACCGGTACCGTCAGGCTTTCTTCGTATCCGGGGCGGTTGCTTTATATTCGAATCTTGCCTGTTCGGCAACAATCGAGAGAAGAGTGGATGAAGCCCCTCTTGGTCTGTACAATCCCGTCTCCCATTCGCTTATCGTCTGCTGCCGTGTGCCAAGTCGGTCAGCCATCTCTTGCTGGGTTAGACCCATATGACGCCTCAGTGCCTTAATGTTCTCTCTGTCCCACCTTGTCCGTTTAGCCTGATAGTGTTTAGCCACAATCTGATATTACACGGTTTAGTGTAAAATGTCAATAATTAGTCAATCCGTTTCTATTTAGTTTTAGTGAGCAATACTATCACCAGCTGCCAATACTAAATCATATATGATTTTCACTTAACCCTATCCCCCTATATCCCCCTTCCCCTTTAGAAGGGGAAGGGGGAGTGTAAGTAAGAGAGGGGGCTTCGCCCCCTCTCTAAAATATTTTCCCCCTCTCACGCATTCGAATAATTGTATAGCGAAATAAGGTGCTGCGTGAGAGGGGGATTAAGGGGGTGAGTATAAATATCAACCAAGACAGAACGATAACAGTCAATTATCCTTATTGACACGGAGTCTGGCTACCCTTATCATTATGTTTAAGGTCTTATGATTATTTCATAAGGTAATTGGGCTGCAGGTAGGTGAATGAGGCGTATTAGAATATTCATGGCGTTTGCAGCAGTACTTGCACTTGCTGTAGCAACAGCCGTTACGGCTACGCCAGTGCGCGCTGCCGGTGAGACCATTACCCTCAGCGTGAATAGAGGTTCGGTCGGGCAGGAAATCACAATTTCCGGGAGCGGTCTCGATCCGGGAAGCCCGGCAATCCGTTCGGTTAATATCATCTTCGGCAGGAATCCGGGAACGGTAATTAACTACGATACCGGTATCTATGAAATCGTTAAAACTGAACCCCTTAATACCAACGGAACGTTCAGTACCACGTTTGAAGTCCCCCCTTCGCTTGGCGGGGGCTTCGGAGTTAACCCTGTCGTCCAGGGGACTTACTACGTTTTCCTGACCTATCATATCCCCCCGGACACAGACACCCTTACAGTTCTGGTAAAAACTACATTCGATGTGCTTGCAGGTAATGCCTCTATCAGCCCCGGCAGCGGACCGGCAGGTTCCGAGGTTACGCTCAGCGGCGGAGATTTCGGTAATAATGAAGAACTTCTCGTAATATTCGACGACATCATGCTCACAATTCTGGGGGGTGACAGGCAGACTAACAGCAGCGGGTCATTCAGTAATACCAAAATCATTATCCCGGCGAGTACCGCCGGAGACCATTCCATAATTATCAGCGGAACAACTTCCGGACATGGCGCCGGGGTGAAATTCACCGTAAAGCCGAACATAAATATATTACCGTCACCGGGTGCGGTCAGCAGTACGATAACGGTAAGTGCCACAGGTTTCGCCGGTGGCGCGGGAATAACGATAACTTTCAATAATTTATCTGTCAGTACAGGAATTACCGAGAGCAACGGAAGTTACGCACACAGTCTGCCCCCGTCATCAATGCAGCAGGGCAGCTATCTCGTCATAGTGGCTGACGAGTTGGGTAATGAAGCCCAGGTGAACTATGAGATAACCGATGCCATACTTACCGTTGAACCCGATTCAGGCAGTCCGGGATGGGAAGTTGAGCTCAGTGGGACCGGTTTCAAGGCCAATAAGGCGCTTACCATCACCTTCGGTGGTTACAGTGTCGCTGCCGGTACCGTAACAGATGAAAACGGCGAGTTCAGCACCGCTTTTAATGTACCTCTGGGGACCATAAGGACCTTCGAGATATCCGTTACAGACGGTAGTAATACCAAGGAGGTCGACTTTGATGTCCTTACCAGCGGTAATATCAATCCTATTACAAACTTTTCCGTACCCGGTGATGTCGGTACGCAGATCAAGGTTAACGGCGGAGGCTTTACCGCCGGAAGCACGGCAAGTATTACCTTCAGCGGCACTCAGGTTACGACGACACCCGTTGGTAGCGACGGGACATTCTCTGCCACGTTCACCGCGCCTTCGAGCAGCAGCGGCTCCCACAACATCATAGCCAGTGATGGAACCCATACAATCCCCTACGCCTTCGTTGTGGAATCAACACCGCCGGCGAAACCCATGGCACTGTTACCGGAACCGGGGACCAAAGCGAGCGCGGAAGCATTTTTCGACTGGGATGATGTCACCGACCCCAGCGGAGTTACCTATACAATCCAGATTGCCACCAGCGAATCCTTCTCCCAGGATACAATGGTACTGGAGCAGACCGGCATCGAGCCGTCTGAGTACACCGTCCCCCGGAATGACAGACTGAACACGGTCAGCAAAGAAGCTCCTTACTACTGGCGAGTAAAAGCGGTAGATAAAGCACTTAACGAGGGTGAGTGGTCGGATGTTGGGAACTTTAATGTCGGCTTCGGCATGAGCTTGCCCCAGAGTGGTATCTATATAATTATCATAGGCGCGGCTCTGGTGCTTGCCGTCTTTACTTTCTGGCTGGGTAGAAAGACCGCCTACTACTAACCACTCTACGTGCTGGCACTGAGCATACGGATTATTCTGGTCTTCGCTGTTACCACATCCAGGCTATCGACCTTCTCTTTCGCTGCCTGCAGGTCCCCTTCTCTGGCAAGGTAGGTGGTCATCACCACCGGCACGGATTCCTTGGTGGAAGACTCCTTCTGGATAACGGCGGCGATGTTAATTTCGTGTTTCCAGAATATATCGGTTATTTTCGCCAGTACTCCCGGCTGGTCGACGACGCTGAACCTCAGATAGTACCGTCTCCGGACGTCTCCGACCGGTCCAAGGCTGAAAGCTTCCGCGGAACCGGGTATCGGCATCGCCCTGCCATCGGCTATATCCAGCAGGTCCTTTATTATCGCGTCCGCCGTCGGGTAGGGTCCCGCTCCCGGGTTCACCAGCCCGCTAACGACTCCATACTCGTCCTCGAGCTCGGTGCCGTTGTAGGCTCCCTGAATCGAGCCGAGTAAAGACACCTTCGGGACCAGCGCCGGATGCACGGCAACATTATAAATGTCACCGTCGTGCTCGATTACCCCGACCAGTTTAATCGCGTATCCCAGCTCATCGGCATACATGATATCCTGCGGGTTAACATCGGTGATTCCCTCGACGGGGAACGGGCCCGCATTCAGGTATGAGTTGGTGATAAGACCGAGGAGTATGCGTATCTTGTTTTCTGTATCATAACCCTGAATATCATCGGTCGGGTCAGGTTCGGCCAATCCTTCTTCCTGGGCACCCTTTAGCGCTTCTTCAAACCCTTTTCCTTCGCTGGTCATTTTCGAAAGTATGTAGTTGCAGGTGCCGTTCAGTATGGCGTAAATCCTCCTGTATTTCTTTGCCGCCAGGCCTACCAGCCCCAGTTCGTGTATGAACGAATGGGCACCGACGAAACTGGCTCTTATCCCGATGCTCCGGCCCAGTTCCAGGACCAGCTTGAAAATAGTCTCGCCTTCTTTCGCCAGCAGCTTCTTGTTGGCAGTAACCACGTTTTTTCCCTTCTTGAGGGCTTCTATCTGGACGGTCTTGGCCGGCTCGATTCCGCCGATTAACTCGACGACAATATCGATTTCCGGGTCATCAACGACTTCGTGCCAGTCCTTGGTAAGCATATCCGGCGGCAGCTTGAGCCCGCGGTCGGTCTCCAGGTCAATATCACAGACCTTCACCATCTCAAGACCCGGAATCTTTTTCTTGTACAGCAGCTCCACCACGCCGGTGCCGATATTCCCCCAGCCCACGACCGCTATTTTCTTTATCTCAGCCATAAGATGCGCTCCCTGCAATCACAGTTTGGATAGCCAATATTATAGCTTAAGATGAGACAGTGTCAAACGG
>CAZBAN010000079.1:0-6576 GCA_964489895.1 uncultured Dehalococcoidales bacterium | reverse complement strand
TGTTATGGGGTAATCACTGAACACGGGGGTAAGATATACGCCGAAAGTGAATTGGGTAAAGGAACTACATTTACAATCGAGCTGCCTGTGCTCAAAGAAGAATAACAGCAGATTACCAAACGCGTGATATTTATGGCAGGGAGCGTGATGGGCGGTGATACAATGACCTTCCTTGAAAGAAGCGAGCGACCTTACCTGTTAACGAATCGTTATTATAACCTGCCGTAGCTTTTGGTATTACTGGATTTGGTATATAACCGTTGCTCCCTTCTGCCATGTTCAGTGAATCTCCATCCAGCTTTTCATCATTCAACCAGAACTTAAGCAGAGAGAGATATGTGAAAAGAAAAAGGTTCGTATATGATATAATTAACTAAAGAACTCATTTTTTCACTCTTGAAATTGACCGGTAATTGGCTTTAAGATAGCGGAATATGGATATACATGATTTCTTAACGGACTTCAGGCTGGAGCTTCCTAAATCAATAGGCAAGGCTACTCATGCTATTTCAGTTCATATCGGGTGGTTGAACTGGAGTGATGTCGGCGATGAATCCTTTAACAGGCTTGTAGAGCACCTGAATGCGGAAAAAATAGCGGAGTTTGAAAGACCGGGGGATTTCTATAATTTTATCACCTACCGCGAGCATAGTCATACCTATATCGATGATGAAGGTATCAGAAGTACCGAGTTCCCGAATACCAGGGTATATTATGTAAAGAGAAAAAAGCCCTTACACGACCTGGTTCTGGTTAATCTTTTAGAGCCGACCCATTTCGGAGAAATTTACATAGACAGGGTCATCGCTCTGATGAAAAAGCTGAACGTAGTAAGGTATCAGGTAATCGGGGCGATGGGCAGTCCCGTCCCCCATACCAGACCTATAAGGATTACCGGGAGGAGCAGCGACCCTGAACTGGCTGAAGAGCTTAAGAGAATGGGTGTTCGCCAGAAGCTGGGCAGGCAGTATCAGGGTCCGACAAGCATTCTAAACTCGGTATCTGCCGGGCTTCAGAACGAAGGTGTTGCTACCGTCACAATTATGGCGCATATGCCGTCACATTTATCCCTGCAGGAGCCGGACTATACCGGCGTCTATAACGTTCTCAGCGTTATCTCCAAACTGGAGAATATTGATATTCCTCTCGACGGCATCAGGTCTGCAGGCAAACAGCAGTATGACCGGATAAACCGGGAAGTAAATCAATCGCAGAATTTGATAAGCCTGTCAAAGGAACTGGAAGAAATCTACGACCGGGATGAAGAAAAGGCTAAAGACAATAACACCACGCTGCCGCCCAATATCCAGAAAGCTATAGACGAAGCCCTCGGCAGGGAATAGGCTTGTTAATAATTCTCGGCATAATAATAAGCCCCCTCGCATATATGCGAGGGGGCTTGCATGTCCTGTGGGTCTATTTGAGAGTAACTACAGATTCTTGATTTCGTCCAGGATTTCAATAATAGCCTGCTTGCCGTCACGGAAAAACATCATCGTCTTCTCCATATAGAACAGAGGGTTGTCGACTCCGGCGAAACCCGGAGAAAGACTGCGCTTTATTACTACCACGCTTTTGGCTTTGTCCACATTGAGGATGGGCATTCCGTAGAGGGGACTATCGGTCATATTACGGGCGGAAGGATTGGTTACGTCGTTAGCGCCTATAACTACTGCTACATCCGTTCGCTCGAAATCAGCATTTATATCGTCAAGGTCATAGAGTTTATCATAGGGTACATTAGCCTCGGCTAATAGTACATTCATATGCCCCGGCATTCTGCCTGCCACCGGATGGATGGCATACTTGACATCTGTGCCCCTCTGCTCAAGCAGGGTAGCCAGCTCCGCTACGTGGTGTTGTGCCTGGGATGTCGCCAGACCGTAGCCGGGCACAAATATGACGGACTTGGCGTAGCCGAGCAGTGTTGTCACATCCTCCGGTGTCGCCTCGCGGACAACCTTTTCACCTTCCTCACCGGCAGTACCGGTGGTCTGTACTACAGCGCCGAATGCCCCGAACATGACGTTGCCAAGAGAGCGGTTCATCGCCTTGCACATAATTCTGGTCAGTATGAAACCGGCAGCCCCTACCAGAGCCCCGCTAATAATCAGGAACATGTTACCCAGTACAAATCCGGCAGCGCATCCGGCTAACCCGGAATAGGAGTTCAAAAGTGAGATAACCACCGGCATGTCCGCACCCCCGATGGGTATAACCAGCAGGACACCGAGGACAAGGCTGACCGCAATAAGAGCTATGAAGACGGGAACGTTACCCGGAGAAACAATCAGGTAAATCATCATGGCAAGAATGGCAATGAATATAACCAGGTTCCAGATATTCTGCATTGGATAGGTAACGGGCCTGGACTTGACCAGTCCCTGGAGCTTGCCGAAGGCAATCATACTGCCCGAAAAGGTGACACAACCTATCAGGATGGTGATTACGATGGTTATGGAATTCTGTACGGTGAAACCCTCGGTAAGGTTTGCATACCTGAAGAACTCGGCGGCGGCAATGAGCAGTGAACCCCCGCCACCGAAACCGTTGTATATGCCTACCATCTGTGGCATAGCCGTCATCTTAACGGTACGGGCTGCCACCCCGCCGATGATGCCTCCAATGGCTATGCCGACCAATATCATCGTATAGTTCAGCACTTCCTTCAGGAGCAGGGTGATAACGATGGCAATCAGCATACCGGTGGCGGCGAGGACATTGCCACCCCTGGCAGTCTTTGGCGTGCTCATTCGCATGAGACCGATGATGAATAATACAGCGGCGACTAGATATGCTACTAAACTGTAAACCGGTATATCCACTATCTAAACTCCTATCATTCTTTCTTGAACATAGCCAGCATTCGGTCGGTCACCATAAAGCCGCCGACTACGTTGATGGTAGCCATAATTACGGCAATCATACCCAGAATTGTGCTCAGGTTTACTTCCGTCGGTCCGGTGACCACCATTGCCCCAATCAGGCAAACGCCTGAGATTGCGTTGGCGCCGGACATGAGCGGCGTATGTAAAATAGGCGGTACCTTGGTGATAACCTCATACCCGGCAAACATGGCAAGAACAAACACGTATAAGAGAAATACCATATCCTGGCCCATATTTTTGCTCTCCTTCTGGTGTTATACCTCTCCGTAGTCTTGCTGTTCTGTTTTAACCTACGATGTCTTTATAACTGCCGCATACCTCACCCTGATGAGTAACACAGCAATCTTTGATAATCACGTCTACGAAATCCAGGTCCAGTTTGCCATCATTTATCATCAACAGCAGGAGACCGGATATGTTTCTTGAGTATAACTGGCTTGCCTGCAATGCCATGTCACTGGGCAGGTTCAGCGGTCCGCAGATAATGACCCCGTTTTTGACCACTTCCTTCCCGGGCTCGGTAAGTTCGCAGTTGCCGCCTGTCTCTGCAGCAAGGTCAACAATCACGGAACCCGCCTTCATTCCACTCACCATCTCTTTGGTAATCAGGATAGGCGCGGCTTTGCCCGGGACAAGGGCTGTGGTAATAACTATATCCGCTGTCTCGGTATGCTTTTGAATCAGCTCCCTTTCCCGTTGCTGGGTATCTTCAGAAAGCTCCTTGGCGTAGCCACCGGCGTCCTCGGCGTCTTCGGCGATTTCTTCAACCTCGATGAAGGTAGCCCCGAGGCTCTCAACCTGTTCTTTAACCACCGGGCGTACATCGAAGGCTTCAACTGCAGCACCGAGCCGGTGCGCCGTAGCGATTGCCTGTAAACCGGCAACGCCGGCACCAAGTACCAGTACCCTGGCGGGAGGCATGGTTGCGGCAGCCGTCATCATCATGGGCATATATTTGCCCAGCTTATTGGCACCGATTAAAACGGCTTTATAGCCCGATATCGAGCTCATCGAAGAAAGCGCGTCCATTCTTTGAGCACGGGCAATGCGGGGAATAGCATCCATGCTGAAAGCTGTAATCTTCTTCTGTGCCAGTCTTTTTACCAGTTCGTGGTTGACCATAGGCTGCAGGAAAGCAATAAGCACTGAGCCTTCTGACATCATATCCAGCTCATCCTTGCCCAGAGCTTCGTTCAGTACGGGTTGCTGTACCTTGAGGACAACATCGCTCCCGCTGTATAGAGCGGCGGGTTCGGTAACCATGGTGCAGCCAGCTTTCTCATACATGCTGTCAGGTAAAGAGGCCGCTTCACCAGCCCCGGATTCAACTAATACTTCCGCCCCGGCTTCTATCAACTTGGCGACCCCGTCTGGAGCTAAGGCTACCCGGTGCTCGTCTGGGACTATCTCTTTGGGGACTCCTACCTTCATATGAACCGCTCCTCAAGGCTTATTTGACTAGATTGAGACATAGCAATATAGAGACCTTAATTGATTACATAGTGTCATGGCAGTTGACTCTGTGAATAATATTGACCGTAGAAAAATGAAGCAAAACCAGCTAACTCTAGTGCGTTACTGGATTCTAGAGTGTAGGGTTGTATGATTTGCTTCTCTCCGGTCAGCGAGTGACCAATAAACCACTCACCGTTAATGATTCTAACTCTGTATGTAAGGAATGTCAATGTTATTTTTATAAATTCGATATTAAAGGGGTGCCGTTCGGCACCCCTTCGTATTTGTTTATATTACTCTATACGTTATTTAAGCATTTCCTTTACAGCGGCGATTGCGGCGTCTTTATCATAGCCGTACTTTTTACGCTGCTCCGGACCGCTGCCGAATCCCGCATATACCTGCGGAATACCGAGACGCTTAAATTTCTTAGGATATACTCCCTCGTCCACGAAAAAGTCTGCGATTGTGCTGGCGAGTCCGCCTTCCATGAGGTGGTCCTCGAGGACAAGGATGTTTCCGGTCTCCTTTACCGCCTTGAGAACCAGGTCTTTGTCCAGTGGTTTGATTGAGTACATGTCGATGACACGTACGCTGATTCCTTCTTCTTCCAGGGCGTTTGCGGCTTCGATAGACTCGAAGACCATCTCTCCGTGAGAGATGATTGTCGCGTCCTTGCCTTCATGCGGTGTGAGTCCCTTGCCGATTTCATACTTGAACTCGCCCGGCTCGTAGAGAATGCGGTCCTGTTTTCCCTGGGCAAGGCGGATAAACATCGGGTGGGGGTATTCCATGCTTAAAATGAGGATATCCCGTATCATGTTCGGGTCGCCGATGGAGAGCACCGTCATGTTGACCATCGATTTCATGATAGCGATGTCTTCCATAGCGTTGTGGGTGGAGCCGCCACCGGAAGTCAGACCGCCGCCCGTTCCGATGAGGCGTACCGGGAGGTCCTGATAGGCGATGTCTGTCCGGTTCTGTTCGCAGGCGCGCATGACCATGAACGGAATCATTCCCGTGATGAAGGGAATATTACCTTCAAGAGCCAGACCGGCGGCAATGCCGGCTAGATTCTGCTCGGCAACGCCGACATCGATAAACCGGTCAGGGAATTCCGCTCTAAATGCTGCCAGCGAGCCGCCGGTGTCGGCTGCCAGACCCCATACATTGTCATGCTTCTGGGCTAACTCGTGTATGGTTCCGCCGACGACAGACCGCGCAGATGCAAAACTGCCGAAGTGTATTGTCATTCTTGGTCTCATTATGCCGCACTCCTTTCCGCCGCACAGGCTGCTTCAACCTCGGCGATTGCTTTTTCCATGTCCTCCGTGCTCAGGGCTCCAGCGTGCCAGCCAATCACCTTCTCCATAAAGGAGACCCCTTTGCCTTTGATGGTATTGGCGATGATTACGGTCGGCTTTTCGCTGGTTACCGGCGGCAGATTGTCGAGAGCGTCCACAATCTGGTTCATATCGTGACCGTCTATCTCGACCGCATTCCAGTTAAATGCCCTCCACCTGTCCGCATAATTCTCGTAGCTCATGGGGTCGTCGGCATAGCTGGACATAAGCTGGCTGTTCTTGTCAACAACGCCTGTCAGGTTGCCCAGGTTATAGGAAGCCGCGGTATTGGCTGCTTCCCAGACCGAGCCTTCGCAGGTCTCGCCGTCGCCCATCATGCAGAATACGCGGTGTGACTGCTTCTTCTGCCTGGCGGAGAGCGCCATCCCGACCGACACTGCGAGACCATGTCCGAGTGAGCCGGTCGAGCATTCAGCTCCGGGAAGGTATACTTTACATACGTGCATACCGTAGGGGCTGTCCAGCTTGCCGTATTTTTCCAGGATATCATCGTAATCGAAAAACCCTCTCAACGCCATGGCAATGTACATGCAGACCGCGCCGTGCCCCTTGCTCAGGATGAACCGGTCTCTTGTCGGCGACTGAAGATCACTGGGGTCGACGTTCATGCCGTAATGAAAGAGCCCGATAAGCAGGTCCGTCATCGACAGGTCTCCTCCGATGTGCACCACGCCTTCATAAGTACCGCACAGATAGAGTAATTTCTTACGCATATCGCATGCCAGGTCCTTAAGGCGCCTTACTTCTTTTTGGTCAGCCAACTAAACCACCTCCTTTTCTCTACTCATTTATTACCAACGTATATTACCAGATTGGATGAAAAAGCGCTAATGGGTGTGAAGTGTGAGCCCGAAGGACTCCGAACCTTC
>CAZBAN010000078.1:0-6800 GCA_964489895.1 uncultured Dehalococcoidales bacterium | reverse complement strand
GCCACCGCTCTCTTGCCCATCAGGGGCAGGTCTTCAACATTACCGTCTCTATCCAGTATAAAGACCTTATTGGTATCGGCACCGAAGCCGCTGTCGGCGGCGGTCACATCGTTAGCCACGATAAGGTCGAGGTTTTTACCTTCCAGCTTCTGCCGGGCGTTTTCAAGAAGGTTTTCGGTCTCGGCGGAGAATCCCACTTTAATGAAATCACCGGCTACCTCACTGATGATGTCGGGAGCCCTGACGAGCTCGATTGTCAGGCTGCCTTGCTCTTTCTTTATTTTTTGCGGAGCGATGTTCTTCGCCACATAGTTAGCCGGTGCCGCAGCCATAATTAATACATCAGCCCCAGCCGTAGCTCTAACGACGGCTTCTTTCATATCGATGACGGATTCTACGTCAATAACCTCCACCCCCGAAGGATAGGTTAAAGACACGGGCGCGGTGATCAGGGTAACTTTCGCTCCTCTATCCCTGGCTGCCTCTGCCAGAGCAAAACCCATCTTGCCCGAAGAGCGGTTACCCATATAGCGGACGGGGTCGATAGGTTCGCGGGTTCCCCCGGCAGTCACCACGATATGCTTTCCCGCCAGGCTCATTATCCCTTTTCCAGCCTCTGTCCGGCGGCGTCCATGATTTTTTCGATATCGGCAAGCCGTCCCTGCCCGATTTTACCCGAGGCAAGGCGACCGTACTCCGGTTCGACGACGGTGAAACTCCTGTCCTTGAGTTTTGCCAGGTTCCCCTGGGTTACGGAGTTTTTATACATGTTGTCATTCATCGAGGGAGCGATAACCACCGGCGCTTCGGTAGCCAGCACGATGCAGGTAAGCGGGTCGTCGGCGATGCCGCAGGCGATTCTGGCAATGATATTGGCTGTCGCCGGAGCGATAATAACCGTGTCCGCCGCCTCGGCGAGGGCTACGTGCTCGACACTGTACTCGGAATCCAGCTCGAACATATCCGTCACCACCGGCTGCCCGGTCAGGTTGCGGAAGGTTAAAGGTGCAATGAATCTGGTAGCAGATTCCGTCATAACGGTCTTCACAATCGCTCCAGCCTGGGTCAGCTTACTCGCCAGGTCAGCCGCCTTATAGGCGGCGATACCGCCGGTTACACCCAGTATTATAGTTTTTTCGTCAAACATCACCGCCTCCTCAAAAAGGCTAGGTATTATTCATCTGGTAGATGAGCCTTAATCCAATCATCGTTATATCAGGGTTTACTACATTAATTAGCGCTGTCTCTCCAGCTATGAGTTCGGCGTAACCACCGGTAGCCACCACGGTAGCTTTTTCTCCTAATTCCCGCTGGATACGAGTCACAATACCCTCAATAAGCCCTACGTAACCGAAGACGATACCCGACTGCATGGCTGTAATAGTACTAGTGCCAATAGCCTGCTGGGGATGGATTAACTCCAGCCGGGGTAGAGAGGCCGTGCGAGTGAAAAGCGCTTCGGCAGCAATGGCTATACCGGGAGCAACGGCTCCTCCCATCCAGTCACCTTCCTTTGATATCGTGTCAAAAGTAGTAGCCGTCCCTAAATCAACAACGATTACAGGGCCGTCGTAAAGGTTATGGGCGGCGACGGCGTTAGCGATACGGTCAGGGCCGACCTCTTTAGGGTTATCAAAACGGATGCGCACCCCGGTCTTAACTCCGGCTCCTATTATTAGTGGCTCAGTTTGTAAATATCGTTGAGAAATGTCGGTAAAAGTAGTGGTTAACGGCGGGACAACGCTGCCCAAGGCTACATCCTTAATATCTGATATACCAATATTCTTATGGTGAAGCAAATTAAGCAGTAAGGCAGCATACTCGTCTGCCATCTGGTTAACATTGGTAGCCATACGCCAAGTAACACGTAGCTCTTCTCCTTCGAAGACTCCCAATGTAATATTTGTATTGCCGATATCGACAGCTAACAGCATAGCCTTTCCCCCGGTCCTGATTACACCTGTGTATTATTATATACCTTCTTTTAGTTGTTTGATAACTACAGGCAGTACCGGCAGCAGGTCGGAGGCAATCATGCCGGCATCTCCCAGCTTCTCCCTGACCATCTCGCCGGCCTGTCCACCCACGTGTACACCGCAGACGGCGGCATCGGCGGGATTCATGCCCTGCGCCGCTAAACCGGCAATAATCCCGGCAAGAACATCTCCCGTCCCGGCTGAAGCCAGACCGGGATTAACCGTGGAATTGATTGCCAGCCGTCCATCGGGGACCGCCACCATGGTGTAGCCTCCCTTTAGAACAACCGTTTTCTGCCAATCTCCGGCATACTCTATGGCAATCTTTAGCCTGTCCGCCTGTATCTTATCCACCGATAATCCGGTCAGTCTCGCCATTTCGCCGGGATGTGGTGTAAGTATAGCATCACCGGTTAACTGCCGCCACCACTCAGGCACGCAAGCCAGGGTATTAAGAGCATCGGCGTCGAGGACCGTTACCGATGGCAGAGGATTACCTTTCAGGAGTACCGATTTTATAAATTCTACCGTCGATGCTTTCTGCCCCAAACCGCAACCTATCAGCAGGACATCATAATTCTCGATTTCATCACCCACGATATCTGCTGCCCCGGGAGAAACAGCCCCCGGCTCGGATTCGGGCAATGGAAGGTAGGTTACTTCGGTCAGCTTGGAAGCAAGAATAGGCTGCAGGCTGGCGGGCGTTGCCAGAGTTACCAGCCCGGCACCGACCCGCATCGCCCCGGTACAGGCTAAATATGCAGCGCCGATGTAGTTTATCGAACCGGCAACGACCATTACCCTGCCGAAAGTGCCTTTGTTGGCGCCGGGAGGGCGGCGGGGTAGCAAAGGTCTGGCGACTTCCGCATCGATAAGCTCTATATTTACGCCATCCGCCAGATGAGGCGGTATGCCGATATCGACTACGGTTATCCTGCCGGTATATTCCAGACCGGGAGGACAGTATAAACCCACCTTGGGTAAGCCGAGAGTAACAGTATCGTCAGCCTGGAGGCAGGCAGAATCGACCGCACCAGTATCAGCATTCATTCCCGAGGGCAGGTCCAGGGCAAAGATGTGAAGAGATGGACGTATTGTTTTAGCCCTGCTTACCTTCTCCAGCGCCCGGGCATAAACACCACCGAGGGGACGATTATTTCCGGTTCCAAACAAAGCATCGATTACGGCGGTAGCCTCTGACAGCACATCATCCAGCCCGTCAAGTTCCCGCTCTTCAGTCACCTCTACACTGGCAACACCGCGTTCCCGGATAAGTATGAGGTTGGTATCTTTCGGCTTCCTGTTACCGAACAGGTACAGATCGACCCTGGCTCCCCAGTCGTGAAGGTATCGAGCGGCGACCAGCCCATCGCCGCCGTTGTTACCGGGACCGGAAAGAACAAGAACACGCTGAGAGCTGATATCGCCCATGATTCGTCTTACTTCTTCCGCAACCGCTTTCCCGGCGTTCTCCATGAGCACGCTTGTGGGCAGACCGCCGCTTACACACTCGCGGTCTATCTTCATCATCTGTTCGGCAGTTACAACTTTCACCCTGAAACCTGCATATATAATGTAGTTATATTTTGAAGTGTAGCAATAACCTCAGTTATGGTCAAGATACCCGGAGAGAGTTGCCAGCGGGGACAGCATCCTGAAATGCTTTACATGCGGGTCTGCCTGAGCTTCTCCAGCTTCTTGTTCATCTCCTGCCAGTGCGTGCCTTTCCAGTAAATCCGCCGGCAGGTGGGACACTCCTTATACTCCTCCTGAGTCTTAAACACGTACGGCGGCACGTGTTCTTTCACCTGCTGTTTCGTCCTTTCTTCCAGGACCGTATTACACTCCAGACAGAGAGTAAACAGACCTGATTTACAGTCCAGGTCAAAGGCGTCTACCACCTGTCGTATTTGCTCTTCCGGCTCATCGCTCCTGATAAGAACCGCCCTGAGTCTACCGCTGGCTACAACCCCTATTCTCATAATCTCGGTATCTCTGGTGAGTATCACCCTGCCTTCATTCAAGGCTGTGATTATCATCTGCCAGTCATCATCACCGGTAAAGAAAAGGGTATCGTAGCCAATCATCCTCAACCACTTGACCAGCTTGCCTACATTATGGTCGACAATGAACTTCACTTTATTTAAACCGTTCCGCCTATAAATGTAACTTCATCCCCTCGTATCCGACGGTTATCGGACAACCAAGCTCTTCAGCCACGACCGCTATCTCTTCCTTTATCTCTTCATCCATCGGGGGATTCATATGAACGGTAACCACTTCCGGCAGGTAGCCTTTCATTTTCTGAAATACCATAAGCTCCTGCTTTAGCAGATTAGGAGTCAGGTGACCCTTTTCCTCCAGCCTGTTCGAGTTTGTAACCTCGATAATAAGCAGTTGCGGTGAGACCTGCTCCCAGCAATCAGCCAGGTCCTGTCCGGTATCGCTGGTATAGAATACCACCTTATCATCAGGAGAGGTTATCTGGTAGCCGACGGTGAGTACGGAATGCTTTACCGGTACCGCCAGAATACCGTAACCCTCGGTTCGGAAAGGTTTGAGCTGTTCGATAACGTTAAGCCTGATGGTGGGGTTTCCAGGCGGATACTCATGAAAATTGGGGTAAATTTTACCGTCGAACAGGTAGCCGGTAATCACATCGAGTGTCTGCTGCGTTGAATACAGATCAAAAGAAGTACCGTTCAGTAAAAAGTTCCGACCGAATGCCGGGATATCCCTGATATGGTCGTAATGCGAGTGAGTTATCAGTACCGCCTTGATTCGGAGCTGGTCCGCCATAGAAAGACCGGAGGTAAGTCCGCCGGCATCTATAACCAGGTTATTATCTACTAAAATGGAAATCATCCTGGTCTGTAGTGATTCTCTACTATGCGCCCCCAGTATCTTGATATCCATCTTTATGTCAACTCCCCCAAAAGATTAACCAGCTTTTATCGAGAAAGGAGAAAATTGCGTTTCATAGTCGTAGGTATCCATTGATTCTTTCTTCTTCAGGTAATTCACCACTGCATAGGTTAACGGAGTAGCTACTGCCTCGATGCCTGTCTTTACCAGCCAGTGGTGCAGAATCATTACCGGAGCAAAAACAGGCGTGCCGATATAAGCCAGGACTATAAACACCACCGTATCAAGCCCCTCCCCTATAACCGTAGAGCTGATGGTCCGGCTCCACAGCCAGCGACCGTGGGTAAAAATCTTCATCTTTGCCAGGACAAATGAGTTGGCGAACTCCCCGACAAGGTAACCGCAGAACGAGGCTGCCAGGAGCCGCGGCGTATAGCCCAGAATCGTCTCATATGATTCCTGCCACTCCCAGAAAGGCGCCGGGGGCAGTATCTGACCTATCCAGGCAAACAGTACGAACAACAGGTTGCAGACAAATCCCAGCCAGATAACCCTTCTTGCCCGGCTGTACCCGTACACCTCGGTAAGGACATCGCCGAAGATATAACTCAAAGGGAAAACGAATATCGCGGCAGGCAGGATGACAGAGCCAAAGCCTATTACCTTTACAGCGATAATATTGGCGGTAATAAGGCAGGTAACGAAGATTGCGGTGATAACAACAAATCTATATGAAACGTTCATTGATTAATCATACATGAGCGGTTGTGTAACTATATATATATTAAATCCAGTGATGTCGCTTGAAGAAGTAAAGCATACTTGCGATTATCACCAGGCATATAAGAAATATATAAAGAGGTGCCAGCGGAGAACCGCCAAAAGGACCCAGCGGTATGTTCATCCCGAAGATGCTGGCAACTACGGTGATGGGCAGGAGGACGGTGGCGATAATAGTCAGCATCCTGATAACTTCATTGGTGCGGTTTGTAGCCACGGAGTCATGGGTGTCATTCAGCCCCTCGATTATTTCCTTATATTCATCAAGACCGTCCCATATACTGTCCATATGGTCAACCATGTCCCCGAAGTAAACGGTTAAGTCAGAATCGGTAAAGCGGTGGACTTTAGCCCACAGACGACTGATAACTGAACGCATCGGCCAGATAATACGGCGGAAGGAGATGACATCACGCCGGAGTATGGATACCTCTCTTATCCCCCTCGGCATGCCGGCAGAAAATATCTCTTCTTCAACCCTGTCAATATTATCGCCAACCTTACTTAATATCGGCAGGCAGTAATCGACCAGCCTGTCAATGACACGGTAGAGTAAGTAACCGGAGCCGTGGCTGAAGTGCTCCTCCCGTGTCTCCTCGTTGAGCTGGCAGTCCCTGAATAGCTTCACCAGAGGTTTAAGGTCGCCCCTGTGTAAGGTAATCAGGTAATTATCACCGATAAATACCGATACCTGGCTGGAAGTGGTAACCCGGGCTTCAGGATTGTAGACCGGGAAGTGTAAGACCAGGAACAGGTAGTTCGGGTACTCATCTATCTTGGGTCGTTGTATGCGACTGAGACAGTCATCCAGGTCCAGCGGATGGAAAGGAAATTTATTGGATAAATACTCCATTTCGACTTCTGTAGGCTGTTCAATATTAATCCAGTTAAAGTCGCCCCAGACGACCGATTCTACATTGGGTGCCCGCTCTTTCTTACTCCGCTGAGAAGTAGCCATGGTTAATTATCCTTCCTGATAGAGTCCCGCTATCAAGCGTGCCAACTACACCCTACATTCTAGCACATTTACCGTAAGAAGACAGCAATATGTAAACCCGATGAGGAAAATTTATAGTTCGGAGTAAGCGTTTGCTTGACACCATTCCCGGCAGTGGATACAATAATAATTCGTGGCAGCGTAGCTCAGTGGTAGAGCAGGGGACTCATAAGCCCTTGGTC
>CAZBAN010000077.1:0-6905 GCA_964489895.1 uncultured Dehalococcoidales bacterium | reverse complement strand
TGCAGTTCGTTTCTCTCGGCGATGAGGTGCTGGAGCCGGCGGATGTAGGCGCCCTGGGGACTGAGATCTATCTCTTCCTGCCCTGCCTTTATTATATTGACCGCTTCGTGCGCCTCTCGTAGAGCCGCGGTGAGGGACTCCGCTCTGTTATGCGTATCCGGGCTTCTGCTTGCCGGCGAGATGGTGTGCAGGAACTGCCTTATCTGGGAAGGCGTGTTGCTCCTGAGGACATAGATGGGCAAATTGGCGATTTCGGCGTCCTTTACCTTCTGCGGCTTGCGGCGGTAATAGCGTTTTGAGGTGACGAACAGGTCGGCATTGTTGATATTCTCGACTAACTCCACGGTTGACAGCATTTCTTTAGACAGCTGTTCGAACCTTCCCCGGTTCACTCCGAACAGGTACAGTCTGTGAAGTTTCCTCTCTTCGGTCTGACGCTTCTCCCTGGCGGTCTTCCTGGCAGGAGCAGCCGGTGCCGCTTTCTCCATTACCACCTCTCCTTCTTCATTCAGGTAGCGGACTTCCGTGGCTGTGAATTGCCCCCGCAGGATGGCGTCGACTGCCTCGGTGACGTCGGAGTGAATGGCTACCCTGTCCCTGTCCTGGATTTCGACGACGATATCGAAAGTCGGAGGCGAGGTCCTTTCCAGTATGGACTTCTGGGTGCCGCGTCTTCTTGCTTCTTCGTCGCCCAGCGTTACGCTCTGGATACCGCCGATGAGGTCGGCAAGGGTGGGGTTCATAATCAGGTTTTCCAGCGTGTTGCCGTGGGCGGTACCGACCAGCTGTACCCCGCGCTCGGCTATAGTCCGTGCCGCCAGCGCCTCCAGCTCAGTTCCCATCTCGTCGATTACTATCACCTCGGGCATGTGGTTCTCCACGGCTTCAATCATTACCGCGTGCTGCCTGGTGGGGGTGGTCACCTGCATCCTCCGGGCGTGCCCGATTGCCGGGTGAGGGATGTCGCCGTCGCCGGCAATCTCGTTGGAGGTATCGACTATTATCACTCTTCTATTGAAGTCATCGGCTAATACGCGGGCGACCTCGCGGAGCATGGTTGTCTTACCCACTCCGGGACGTCCCAGCAGCATGATGCTTTTTCCAGTCTGGATAAGGTCTTCGATAACCTTTATCGTGCCGGAGACGGCTCTGCCCACGCGGCAGGTAAGCCCCACGATGCGTCTTTGGCGGTTGCGTATGGCGGATATGCGGTGCAGGGTCCGTTCTATTCCGGCGCGGTTATCGTCGCCGAAGGTGCCGATACGTGAAGCCACGTATTCGATGTCTTCCTCACTGACCTCGGCAAGGTCGAGGACTACCTCCCGCTCCGGGAAGCGGGCTTCGGGAGGGCGTCCCAGGTCCAGGATTACCTCCAGCAGGTCGTGGATGTCCTCCTGTTTATTCAAGGGTTTCTGTATTCGTGGAGGGAATATTTCAAGCAGGGCGTCTAAATCGTCGGTAATTACCTTTTGCAATAAACTCCTCCCGCTGTTGCCGGATATGACGGCTCCGGCTACAGCTTTCCTTTGTCCCTGAGCACTCTCCTCAGGACTTTTCCCACCTGTGTTTTCGGTATCTCTTCTATGAATTCGACCTTTCTGATTCTCTTGTAGGGAGAGACTTTCTGTTTGCAGAATTCTATCAGTTCATCTTCACACAGATTGTGCTTATCTTTCAATACCACGTATGCTTTCGGCAGTTCGCCGGCAAGCTCGTCAGGCTCGCCCACCACGGCGCACTCTCTAACCGCAGGGTGCTCGTAGAGGACGGCTTCAACTTCAGCCGGGGCGATTGTGTAGCCCTTGTACTTTATTATCTCTTTCTTGCGGTCGACGATATAGAAGTACCCTTCTTCGTCCATCTTCGCCAGGTCTCCGGTGTAGAGCCAGCCGTCTCTCAGCGTTTCTCTGTTCTCTTCCGGTCTGTTCAGGTACCCCTTCATCACCTGAGGTCCCCTGATAATCAACTCGCCGACTTCGCCCGGCGGTAGTGGGGTTTCACCGGTCTCTTCATCGACGATGCGGGCGTCGGTATCGGAAATAGGTATTCCTATCGTTCCCGGTTTTATTCTCTCCGGCGGCGAGGTATGGGTCTCCGGGGATGCCTCGCTCAATCCGTAGGCTAAAATCATCTTCACGCCGGTGATTTTTTCCCATCTCCCTTTGATTTCGGGCGGAATCGGCATTGCTCCCGCCTTAACGTATCTCAGACTCGATAAATCGTATTTCGTGATAGCCGGGCTGTTTATCAGCATGGTAAACAGCGATGCAGCGCCGTGCAGGAGAGTTGCTTTCTCGCTCTCTATCGTTGCCAGCAGCTCTTCGGTGTCATAGCGCGGTATCGTAATTACCCGCGCTCCGGTGTATATCGGTGAATTCACGCAGGTACAGGCGCCCCAGCTATGGTAGAAAGGCAGCAGCCCGATAATGACGTCGTCGCTGCTCCATTTTAGCCAGGTGGCGTTCTGTATGGCGTTGGCTACCAGGTTATAGTGGGTGAGCATGGCTCCCTTGGGAAACCCGGTCGTGCCTCCGGTGTACTCTATTGCCGCTATATCCTCCCTGGGATTCAGGTTTACTTCAGGTGGTTCAGGCTGGTACTCGGCCAGTATTTTATCCAGCGCTACCGTTCCCCCCGTTTTCGCTGAGCCGGTCAGAATAACCGCTTTCAGTCCTGTTTCTTGCCTGACCTCGTCTATCACGGGGTACAGGTCTTTGCTGCTGATAATGGCAACAGCCTCGGAATCGTTAAGCTGGTGTTTCAATTCGTCCTTCTTGTATAAAGGGTTTGCCGGACTTACCGCTGCGCCCGCTTTCAGTACTCCGTAATAACCAATGACGTACTCGATTCCGTTAGGGAGAAAAATGACCACCCTGTCTCCGGGTTTGACTCCCAGGTCACACAATGCGGCAGCTAGCTGGTCGGTCCGGGCATCCAGTTCCTCAAAGGTTATTTTGCTGTCACGGTAGCTGAAAGCCACGCTGTCCGGGTATTTTTTAGCCGTGGCGGTTAAAAGTTCGAAAAGCGGTATTTCCGGATAGTCTATTTGCCGGGCTATGCCTTCAGGCCAGTATTTGAACCAGGGTCTGTCATCTGGTATATCCAAGCGGTACTCCTTCTCGCAGGCGTGGTTTTTATGATTCCGCACTTGCCTTGAGTTCATCCATGGTAAACAGGGAGTGCAGTTCCAGTCCTTCTTTTTTAAGGTTGTCCCTGCTTCTTTCGTCGCGCTCGATAACGCACAGGACGTGTTCAACCCTGGCGCCCAGCTCTCTCAGGTCTCTGGCACTGAGCACTATCTGGCCGCCGGTCGTCACCACGTCTTCGATAACGCATACATTTTTCCCGGCTATATCGGTACCCTCGGCGAGTTTGCAGGTGCCGTATTCTTTCGCCTGTTTCCTGACGAAGACGACGGGTAAACCGGTCTTGGCTGACAGGACCGTGGCGATTGGTATTCCTCCCATTTCGAGCCCGGCGAGTACCTCCGTGACCCCGGGGATAAGCTCCGACATCCGAACACCAATCTCCGCCAGCAATGACGGGTCGGACTCGAACAGGTACTTATCGAAATACTCACTCGACGTCTGTCCCGAGCGCAATTTGAAACTCCCTTCAAGATGGGAGGTTTCGTATATCTTCATTGCCAGCTTTTTTCTGTCCATTTGCGGCTACCGTTCTCCAGCTATAATATCGAGAAAGTACTGGTGGAACCTGAGGTCGTCGGTCAGTTCGGGGTGAAAGGCGGAGACCAGCAGCTTATTTTGCCTGGCGGCGATGGCGGTACCGTTTTCCAGCCTGGCAAGCACCTCCACGTTGCTGTTCGAGTGCTCGATTACGGGTGCTCTGATGAAAACGGCGGGAAAGGGTTTCTCACCAAGTGCCGGGATGGATAGCTCGGTCTCGAAGCTTTCTCTCTGCCTGCCGAAAGCGTTACGCCTGACCCTTATATCAATTAGACCGAGCGGTTCGACATTCGAGTCCGGCACTTCACTGGCAAGGAGAATCATACCGGCACAGGTTCCAAATACCGGCAGCCCGTTTTCCGCAAGTTTTTTTACCTCGTTCACCAGGTTGTAGTCTTTCATCAGCTTGCTGATGGTGGTGCTTTCTCCGCCGGGAATAATTAACCCGTCCAGACCTGCCAGTTCCCGGGGCAGGCGGACGGGCAAAGATTCCACTCCCAGTTTATTCAGTATAGCTATGTGCTCGGCAAAGGCTCCCTGCGACGCAAGGACACCTATTTTCTTTATCCTCTTTTTAACCGGCAACTCTCTTCTACTACCATCCTCTTGATGCCAGCAGTTCCTCGGTAGGAATCTGTTTTATATCCAGTCCGCTCATTGCCTCGCCAAGGTTTTTGGAGACCTCGGCAATTATCTCGGGGTCCTGGTAATGAGTGGTGGCTTTGACGATAGCCTTGGCTCTGACGTCGGGATTACTGGACTTGAATATACCCGAGCCGACAAAGACTCCGTCGGCGCCAAGCTGCATCATCAGGGCGGCATCAGCCGGGGTGGCTACTCCTCCGGCGGCGAAATTTACCACCGGCAGTTTACCTGTTTTGTGCACTTCCTCCACCAGTTCGAACGGCGCACCCATCTCCTTGGCGGCTGCCATCAGTTCTTCCTGAGGAGTGTCTGTCAGCTTGCGAATGCCGTCCATCACGGCGCGCATGTGCCTGACAGCTTCTACTATATTACCGGTGCCGGCTTCGCCTTTGGTCCTTATCATGGCTGCTCCCTCTCCGATGCGGCGCAGGGCTTCACCCAGGTCGCGGCAGCCGCAGACAAACGGCACCTTAAAGTCGTGTTTCCAGACATGGTGGCTTTCGTCAGCCGGAGTGAGTACTTCGGACTCGTCTATATAATCGACACCAAGAGCTTGCAGAGCCTGAGCTTCCACGAAATGTCCGATACGGCACTTCGCCATCACCGGAATGGTAACCGCTTTCATAATGGCTTCGATGATTGTGGGATCCGCCATGCGGGCTACTCCTCCGGCAGCCCTGATATCGGCCGGGACTCTCTCCAGCGCCATTACCGCGCAGGCACCGGCATCTTCGGCGATCTTGGCGTGCTCGGGAGTAACCACGTCCATAATCACGCCGCCTTTCAGCATCTGGGCGAGCCCTGTTTTAACTTTCCACGTTCCGGTTTCCATACCTACCTCTTCTCACCTGGTAAATAGTCCTTATGTACTCATGTAAATTCTACTACTGTTTTTTATGTTTAGCAACCTTATCCTATATATAATATCGTTATGTTTCGTTTGCTGTTTGTACTCACCCCCTTAATCCCCCTCTCTCTTTTACTCTCCTCTCCAGCCCGAACCATCGTTAAGGAAATAACGATCCTCCTGGCTGGAGAGGGGTTCATCCTGAGGGTTCACCCTGAAGGGTCAGGAGTAAGGCTAAAACTGACAACTAAAAGCAAACAGAACCTGTGTTTTCAGGAGACCTTGGTTCATTCCGTCTCGTCGTTCAGGACAGGTATCGAGAAGGCGAAAATATTTCCGTTTCCAGCTTTGCTCTCAACCCATATTTCACCCTGGTGTAGCTCTACCAGTTTCTTTGATATAGCAAGCCCGAGGCCCAGCCCGGGCAGTTCCTGTTTTTGCCTGCTATCTTCTCCGCGATAGTAAGGGTCAAATATCCGCTCTCCATCTTTGCTTGATATTACCGGTGCAGAGTCCTTTACCTCCACAATTATATATCCGTCTGCTGTTTTTGCCCTCAATAATATTTCACTATCGACAGGCGAATACTTATTAGCATTTGAAAGGAGGTTAAACAATATCTGTTGCAGCTTATCTTTATCAGCATTAACCCTGGGCAATGACTCCGGTATTTCCAGGTTCAACTTTTGCTGCTTGTTTTCAAAAAGAATCATCACCTGTGAAGCTATGTCAGTGATAACGGTACCAATTTCCAGCGGTTTGGGTACAATCTTCAACCCACCAATCTGTACTCTTGCCAGGTCAAGCAAGTCAGCTACCCTCCTATCCAGAATCTGGGCACTTCGTGAAATATTGCCGATGAGTCTCCCTCTGACCTTATCATCCAGGGGTAATTCTTCATTCATTATTTCGGAGGAGGATAATATGGCTGTGAGAGGTGTTTTAAGTTCATGAGCAACATTATGCAGGAATTCCGTTTTCTGTTCGTCTATTTGCTGTAGCTCTTCTCTCATACTCTTTTCGGAGTGATAAAGACGGGCATTCTCCAGCGTAATAGCCATTTGACGCGCCACCGTTGACAATAGCCGCCTGTCCTCATCAGTATATGCCCGCTGGATGAGTTTATCCCCCAATGCCAGAATCCCGGAAAGTATACCCTCGTTTGTCCTGATGGGGACATAAATTTTAATATTCATTCGTTCGAGGTTTTCCTTTTCCATGAGTGGTAAGTTTTGTAGCTGTGGAATAACACTGAATTCTTTCGACGTGACTATATCGCCGTAAGTTTCCAGCCACCTGACCAGAAGGCTATCCTTCTTTAACACTATTTCACCGGACGGAGCCCTCGATTCTATACAGGATATCTCAACGAAACCACTGTCATCATCGGAGCGAAGTAAGTGACAACCACTTGTAATCCTCAACGCGCCGGAAAGTAACTCCATCAGCTTCGAACTCAACTCATTGATATCAGAGATACTCTGTGTCTCTCTGCTGAACTTTTCCAGTGCCCGCAGGAAATCATACCGCTCCTGGTAAAACCATTTATCCACTAAATTCTGTGCCCAGCCATACAGGGGTCGGAGTATTATTGCCAGAACTATCAACAGAATGATATACAACCACCATCTAATAGCAGTGGAACCAAAAGCGTAGCTGGCTATAAACAGGATAGCCACAAACGGGATAGCAGCAACTACACTTACGAGAATATAAACAAGACTTTT
>CAZBAN010000076.1:0-7198 GCA_964489895.1 uncultured Dehalococcoidales bacterium | reverse complement strand
GGAAAACGAAGCATCCGGGGAGTGGGAGAAAGTAGCCGTCTGGTACCTGAGGGAGTACGATAGCATCTGGAAGAACTGGGTTACAACTGATGCTTACAACAAAATAAAGACATACCTGAACGAATACGGGACTATACCGTAGCGGCTAGAGTTCTGGAACCGGGTGCGCCGGTATGAAACGGCGCACCCGGTCTTACCATACTCCTCAGAAATCACCCTTCAGTAATAGAACGGTTGTTGTAACTCATCATGTCTACCGATTCACAACCCGCCAGTCTCACTGAATATCACTTCGCGCTTGACACTCACCCGTGACAACTGGTAGAATTTTTTGTTTTATGCGCGGTTTTATGTTAATATTAGAGAAGCTGAAATCGGCATAAAACCGATTCCAGTTATTTTTAAAAAGGAGACCGGAAATTTACGCGATTATCGAGACTGGCGGAAAGCAGTACAGGGTAACATCCGGACAGGTTATAGATGTGGACCGCCTGGACGTATATGAGGGCGATACCGTTGAACTGGATAAAGTACTCCTCATCGCCGATGATGATAAAGTAACCGTCGGCAATCCTGTCGTCGAAGGTGCCAAGGTGGTTGCCACCTCACAGGGAGAAGGCAGAGGTAAAAAAGTTACCGTTCTCAAGTACAAGCCCAAGGTACGTTACCGCAAGAAGACGGGACACCGCCAGCACTATACAAGACTGGTTATAGACAATATCATCGGGCCGGAGGCCGTAACAGCTAAGAAAACCCGACGGCGTAAAAAAGAGGTGACGGAAAGTGGCGCATAAAAAGGGAGGCGGTCGCACCAAGAACGGTCGCGACAGCCAGTCAAAACGACTCGGTGTAAAAAGGTATGCCGGAAATATGGTCAGGGCAGGGACGATACTCGTCCGGCAGCGCGGCACCCGTATTCATCCCGGCACCAACGTGGGTGTGGGCAGGGACTATACCCTTTTCGCCCTGATTGACGGCGTGGTGAAATACGAACCTGCAAGTAACAATCGGAGGAAGGTTAGCGTTTACGCTAACTAGTTTATATGAAGGAAAAAATTCATCCCCAGTACTATAAAGATGCCGAGGTAATCTGTGCCTGCGGTAACAGTTTTAAGGTAGGCTCCACCAAGAAACAGATGAAGGTGGAGCTTTGCAGCCAGTGCCATCCCTTCTTCACCGGCGAACGCAAGATGATGGATACCACGGGACGGGTTGAACGGTTCAAACGGCGCTACAACATAAAGGACTAGACTACTGTATGCCCCGTCTTACCGGCACGGTCCGGTGTACCAACTAGAGATACAGGAAAGGGAGGCAGGAGCGGTATAACCGAACCGCTCCTTTCTGTTTAGTCAGGGAGTCATGGAAAAGAGAGTTTATTACGGCGGACAGGCAGTCCTCGAAGGGGTAATGATGAGAGGGCGGGACACCGTGGTCACGGCTGTTCGCCGCCCGGACGGAGGACTGGCCGTAGAGTCACAGCCGTTGCCCAAAATCTACAGCGGTAAGATAAGAAAAATACCCCTATTACGGGGCATCATTGTCATGATTGAAACGCTGGTACTGGGTATCAAGACCACGCTTCACTCAGCCAACCTTTCCCTGGAGGAGGAAGAGGAAGAGATTTCAGGCTGGTTTTTATGGCTTATAGTCGCTGCTTCCGTGGCTTTCGCTGTCGTCCTGTTCTTTTTAGTACCCTTGTGGCTGACAAATTTACTGAATATTGAATCGTCACTGTTGTTTAACGTAATAGACGGTGTTATCCGGGTAGTTATTCTCGTAGTCTACCTCGCCCTGATGTCATTTGTTCCGGACATCAAACGGGTGTTCGCCTATCACGGGGCAGAACACAAGGTGGTAAACGCCTACGAAAACGGCGTGCCGCTGGAAACGGAAGAGGCAAGACAATTCAACACGGCACACGTACGCTGCGGCACCAGCTTCATATTCACGGTACTAATCATATCGATTTTCGTATTTGCTTTAATCGGCATCCACACTACCTGGCTCATGGTGCTGTCACGAATCTTACTCGTGCCCGTTATCGCCGCTCTCAGCTATGAAGTAATCTACTTCAGCGGCAGACACACCGACAACCGTCTCGTCAGAATTATCATGACGCCAGGTCTGCTGTTGCAGTCACTGACCACCAGAGAACCCGATGACAGCAAAATAGAAGTAGCCCTGTCAGCACTCAGACGGGTTATCGAGATAGAGAATCCTGAGGATGTTACCTGGGAACCAGTAGAGGAAAAGGAAGAACTGAAAGAGGGGGCGGAGGAACCTGAAGAATCAAGTGCTTCCTCTTCCTGATTTTTTAGTCGGTTAACTTTCTAAAGAAGCATGTCCTGTTACCCGTGTGACAGACCGGACCTGTGGGTTTAGCCTTAACCAGGATAGAATTGTCCTCGCAGTTCTTCCACACTTCCTTCACCTTGATGAAGTTACCGGAGGTTTCTCCCTTGTGCCACAATTCCTGCCGGCTTCGACTGTAAAACCACACGTCTTCGCCGGACATTGTCTTTTCCAGAGCCTCCCTGTTCATGAAACCGAGCATCAGTACTTCGCCGGTATCTGCGTCCTGGACAACAGCCGGAATCAGTCCCTTTTCGTCGAAAATTAGTTCATCCATCTGATATACCCCATTCGATTCACATAAAGATACAGTGCCATTTTATAGGATGCCTCTATTTATGGCAAATACCCTTGACACCATGTTAAAGCAGGAGAGTAAAAGAAATCCGCACAGTAAATACGTTATTAGCCAACTGCCGCCAGTGCCTGTTTCAGGTCGATGTCACCCGTATAGAGCGCCCTGCCGACGATAGCGCCCTCGGCACCGAGCTGCTTGAGCATTATCAGGTGCTGTAGCGACGCTATGCCACCGGCGGCGATTACGGGCAGGTTTAGCTCCGTTATCAGTTCCGAGATTGCCGTGAAGTTAGGCTCGGTAAGCGTGCCATCGCGGACGATATCCGTATAGATAAACCGCTTCACTCCCAGCTCCGCCATTTTCCAGGCAAATTCCACGCCATCAAGCTCCGTTTCTTCAGTCCAGCCCCGCACGGCTACCAGTCCGTCCCTGGTATCTATGCTCACGATAACGGAATCGGCGTACTTACCACATACCTCTTTGACCATTTCGGTGTCTTCAACGGCGGCTGTGCCCAGGATTACACGCTCTATGCCGGCACGGAGCAGCTCTTTCACGGTCGCGATATCACGGATACCGCCGCCCAGCTGAGTGGGTACCAGTATGGCTCCTGCAATCGTGTTAATAATATCCATGTTGGCTGGTTTGCCTTCTACAGCCCCGTCAAGGTCGATGACGTGAAGCCTGGGTGCCCCTAACGACTGCCAGCGTAGAGCCACCTGCAACGGGTCATCGGAAAAAACGGTCTCCTGGCTGTAGTCACCCTGGTACAGGCGGACACAGTAACCGTCTCTGATGTCTATGGACGGAATTACTTCCAATTCAGTCTACCTTCGAAAAGTTATATTGACCCGCTCTACACACCGGCTAGAAAAGCCCCATCTTCTGCTTGACCTCTTTGATGGTCTCTCTGGCAATTATCCGGGCACGCTGAGCGCCGTCGGCAAGGACATCCCTGACATAGCGTGGTTTATTAGCAAGCGCCGTCCGTTTCTCCCGGAAATCCTTTAACGTGGCGTTAATCTGCTGAGCCAGCATCTGCTTGTGTTCGACACAGCCTATTTCCGCCTTGCGGCACTTCCTGGCAAGCTCTTCACGATTCAGCGGGTTGAAGTACTCATCCAGCTTATATATGTTACATATTTCAGGATGTCCCGGGTCTTTGCGGTAACGCCGGGCGGGGTCGGTAACCGCCGACATCACCTTCTCCACCGTCTCCTCTTCGGACAGGGCAAGGCTGATGGTATTCTCGCTCGATTTTCCCATCTTATTCTCGCCGTCGAGTCCCAGTATCATAGGGAAAGAAGTCAGCTTTGCCTGGGGTTCGGGGAAAGTCTCGCCGTACTGGTTATTGAAACGCCGCACCACCTCCCTGGCAAGTTCCAGGTGCGGCAGCTGGTCTTCTCCAACAGGAACCACCTCGGCTTTGTAAAGGATTATGTCCGCTGTCTGTAATACCGGGTACCCGACAAGTCCGTAATTCACGTTATCCGGCTGGAGTTTCACTTTCTCTTTAAATGTGGGGACGCGTAACAGCCAGCTTAGCGGGGTAAGCATGCTAAGATAAGTATGCAGCTCCATCACTTCCGGAACGTGCGACTGTACGAAAATAATGCTTTTCCGCGGGTCCATACCGGCCGCCAGCCAGTCGAGCACGATGTTGTGTATGTTCGACTGCAACTCACTCGTATCTTCCATCGAGGTCAGCGCGTGTACGTCAACCACGCAGTACACGCAGTTGTACTCTTCCTGGAGTTTCACATAGTTCTGAATTGCTCCCAGGTAGTTACCGATATGCTGCAAGCCGGTCGGTCTTGCTCCGGAAAATACTCGTTTCTTCATGTACCTGTTCTCCTTATTTGAGAGTGTAACATAAAGGTATCCATACGACAAGATAGTTCTCTATCAGTCCGTTTGACCGGGTGTAAATCTAGCTGATAATATAAATATCCGGGAGCTAAAAATGATAAGAAGCCTGAACGGAAAGACACCAAAGATAGCCGAGTCCGCCTTCATCAGCGAGGCGGCTTATGTTATCGGTGATGTCGAGATCGGTGAGTACTCCAGCGTATGGCCCGGCGCGGTAATCAGAGGCGATATGGGCAAAATAACAATCGGTAAAAAAACCACCATCGAAGACAACTGCGTCATTCACTCGGGGACACCAACAATTCCCTGGATTGGAGATGTTACCATCGGCGACAACGTAGTCTTCGGACACGGCGCCATTTCCAACGGACGCAAAATCGGTAATAATGTCGTCATCGGTATCGGCGCTATCATCCTGCACGATGTCGAAATCGGGAATTATGCCATTCTGGCAGCGGGATGCGTGGCTACGGAGAAGATGAAAATTCCGGAAAGGTCGTTTGTCGTCGGCGTACCCGGTAAAATCAAGGGCAAAATTTCCGACGAACAGTACTGGTGGACGGAGAACAGCCCGGAGATTTATCACCAAACAGCCCAGGAATACAAGAAGGAAAAAGGGCTGGACTCCAGGGATACCGGATAGAATCCCTACATTCTTTCCGGTGCCGTCATTCCCATCAGGTGCAGCGTTCTCGCCAGGACAATTTTAGCCGCTTCCACCAGTTTCAACCTTGCTTTCGTCAGCGTCTCATCGTCAGAGATAACCCGGCACTGTTTGTAAAAGCTGTGAAACACGGTAGCCAGGTCCTGCGCGTAGTAGGTCAGGTGGTGAGGTTCCAGAATGCGGGATGCCATCTCTATCAGCTCCGGCAGTTGAAGCAGCTTCCGTATCAGTATCAACTCGGGTTCGGTGGTTATCAGAGAAACATCACCGTTAGAGTAATCAATCCCCTTCTCCTGCGCCAGACGGAGAATGCTGGCGATGCGGGCGTGAGCGTACTGGACATAATAGACCGGATTGTCCGCCGATTCTTTTTTAGCCAGGTCGAGGTCGAAGTCCATCTGGCTGTTAGCGGAACGGGCTAGGAGGAAAAAGCGGCAGGCATCAACCCCCACCTCGTCTATCACCTCGCGCAGGGTAATAATGTCCCCGCTGCGTTTTGATACGCGCACCAGTTCACCACCCCGGCGCATGGTGACCATCTGGTGGATTATCAGTTCCAGCCTGTTCACGTCCGTACCCAGGGCTTCGACGGATGCCTTCAAACCTGAAACGTGTCCCTGGTGGTCGGCACCCCAGATATCTATTACGCGGTCGAACTCCCGCTCCTGGAATTTATTGTAGTGATAGGCGATATCGGTAGCCAGGTAGGTGGGGATACCGTTGCTCCGTACCACCACTTCATCCTTGTCCTCACCGAGAGCGGTGGCTAAAAACCAGGTGGCGCCTTCTTTCTCGCCGATAAGCCTTTTACTCCCCAGTATGTCCATAATCTTATCGAACTGTCCGTTATCGTAAAGGCTTTGCTCGGTAAACCAGACGTCGAAGTCAACTCTGAGCAGACCGAGGTCTTCCTTAATCTGGCTCATTATTTTCTCCAGTCCGAGTTTACCCAGTTGCGCGGTAGCCTCAGACTCCCGCATTTTAATGAACCTGTCGCCTTCCCCGGCAATTATCTCTTCAGCCAGTTCGACCATGTAACCGCCGACATACCCGTCCGCGGGCACTTCAACGTCCTTGCCTAGGCACTGCAGGTACCGGGCGTAAAGCGTGCGGTAGAAAGCGTCCATCTGGCTGCCGGCGTCGTTGAAATAATACTCTTTCACCACGTCATAGCCGGCGGCAGCCAGCACGCTGGCAAGAGTGCTGCCCAGCACAGCCCCCCTGCCATTACCGATGTGGAGAGGTCCGGTCGGGTTGATGCTGACGAACTCCACCTGCACCCGGCTTTTCACGCCGGCATCGATATTGCCGTAGCCGGCTCCGGTGGAGAGAATCTCCTCCACCTGCTCCGACAGCCACCTGCCATTTAAAGTGAAGTTAATGAATCCCGGTGGTGCGGCGGTAACGCTCTCAATCTCAGGAGCGGGAGGCATCAGCCCGATTAGCTCTTCGGCGAGAGCCATCGGCTTCATTTTCGCCGCCTGCGCCAGCTTCAGCGAGAAGCCCGAGGCGTAGTCGCCGTGCTCGGGATTCTGAGGACGCTCGATAAACGCTTCAGGTAAATCAAAAGGAGGCAACTTCCCGGCTTTCCGGGCTTCCTCAGCCGCCAGTACAAGGTGTTCAGCCAGCTTCTTTTTTACTTCAAGTAAACCTATTTAACCAACCTCCGGCCGCAACTCAAGGGAAATCCCGACCCTGAAATTATAGCATAAAGGGAGGTGTAGGGTTAACACATCTGTCATTGCGAGGAGTCCTGATATAATCGGGACGACGTGGCAATCCCAAAAGATTACTAGAGATTGTTTCGCTCCGATTTCATCGGAGCTCACAATGACAATAGAAAAGAGGGGCTTCGCCCCTCTTAAACACCTTTTTTACCTCGCTAGCTCAGGTCCCCCGTTTCCGAGGTCCAGACTTTGTCCAGTTCTTTGACGAGGAGTTTGTGTTCGGGTCTGGTGAGGTTTTTGTCTTTTTCGAAGAGCATTATCGCTTCGCTGCGGGCTACTTCCAGC
>CAZBAN010000075.1:0-7953 GCA_964489895.1 uncultured Dehalococcoidales bacterium | reverse complement strand
GAGCAGCGGACTGAAAATCCGCGTGTCACCAGTTCGATTCTGGTCCTCGGCACCAGATTAGGAGACAAAAATTGAAACTTTATAAGTTATCTCGCATAGGTTGCCTAGGGCTCTTAGGACTTTTAGGTCTTATTGAGCCCAGATTATGCCTTCTATCTTTTTTTGCTTTATTTGGCTTATTTGGGCTAGCTAAGCCCAAAGAGGGTTAACTATCTGAAAGAGCGGAAGTAGTTCAGCGGTAGAATGCCTCCTTGCCAAGGAGGAGGTCGCGAGTTCGAATCTCGTCTTCCGCTCCATTTTTTCCAGTGCCGGTTTGCCTTGACTTTTTGTCTTTGTTAATATGTATTCATGCGGTTACGCGCTTTTGAACTGAACGAACCCCCGCCCGAACTCAGGGAGCCGCATGCCCTCGCCATGCTGCGACCCTGGGTGGACGTGGGCGGCGTGGGCACTCTGGTACTTTCCTGGCTCGAAAATAACTCCGGGGCTAAGGAAATGGGAAAGCTCGCCAGACCTGGTGATTTCTTTGATTTTACCCGCTACCGACCGACCAGCCATGTTTCGGGAGGACGCCGCAGAGTAACCCCGCCCAATACCTATGTTACCTGCAGTAAGCGGGAATCTGGAAACGACTTCATCTTTCTCCACCTGCTGGAGCCTCACCACCACGGTGAAGTATATGTCGATTCGGTATTACAGCTCATGGTAAGATTCGGAGTCAAACGGTTCTGTATACTCGGGAGTATGAACGATTACGTTCCCCACACCAGACCACTGATAGTTACCGGAGAGGCAGACGGAGAAGAGACCAGCCGCAAACTCTCCGAGAATGAAGTAGAGTCCATCGAATACCGGGGTCCAACATCAATCTGCTTCATGATATCGCAACGCGCTCCTGAAATGGGGATAGAGACGATGAGTCTCATCGCACACCTGCCGCAGTATACCCAGATGGAAGAGGACTACAACGGGGCAGTCAGAATCATGAATATCCTCAGTTCCATATACGGTATTCCGGTGGACGAAACATACCTGGAGAAAGCGGGGCGGCAGCAGGAGCAGATTGATAAAGCGCTGGACATCAATCCGCAACTCAAGTCGATAGTAAAACAACTGGAGATTCATTACGAATCGCGGAACGAAAGGCGGGAGGAAAGGGAAACCCCCAGGCTGTCACCCGAGGTGGAAAGGTTCCTCGCCGAGATGAACAGGCGTTTCAGAGAAGGCCAATCCTGATTATATTTCCGGTATCTGTGTTGCCCTCTCATATCAGGGCGCTCCTTAAGGTACTTCTTACTAAATTGTCATTGCGAGGAACCCCGATGAAATCGGGGTGACGTGGCAATCTCGAAAATTTATAGAGATTGCTTCGTCCCGATGAAATCGAGACTCGCAATGACAGTCTAATCAAACAAAAACAAACAGGATTCTTCCTATCTGTTACTGCTTGCGGCAGCTAGATTTTCTTCTGTTTGTTGGAGATATAGTCAACGAGCAGGTACTCTCCCAGCCTGTCCGCGCTGGTGTAGAATACCCGTCCCTTGTTCATACGCGCCATCCGGGCAACGAAATCACCCTGGAACCTGCCCTCGAAACCGCCCCTGAAGCCGCGGCGGAATCCGCCCCGGAACGGGTCGCCCTCGAGCATGAAGGTATTTATCACTATACCCTTCTGGGTGCAGAACCTTACCTCTCTTAGCGTCATCTGGATGGTTCGAGGAGTAGGTGGAAGCTGGAAATACAGGCGTTCACCTTCGAAGTGAGCCGTTGGCTCCCCGTCCGATATCAGGATTATCTGCTTGTTGGTACTCCTCTCCTTGTCCAGCAGCTTCCTGGCAACATACAATCCATGCTGAAGGTTCGTATACGGGTCGAACTCGTCCCAGCTCATATACGCCAGGTCTTCCTTCTTTATCTTCCGGGCATAGCTGGAGAAAGTCACGATATGAAGGCTGTCCTTGGGGTACTGGCTCCTGATTAGACCGTCCAGAGCAAGCGTTACCCTTTTGGCTGCCTCGAAGTTGCCGCGCATCGGCATGGACAGACTCAGGTCCAGCAGTAAAACAGTGGCTGACCTTGCCGCCTCTTCAGTCCTGTATACTTCAAAATCTTCCGGGGTCAGCTTCACCGGCGGCTCTCCCGGCTCACGGTAGATGGAATTCATAATGGTCTTCTGCAGGTGGAGTTGAAAGTCGTCTCCGAACTCGTACAGCTTTGTTTCCTCGATTCTTTCTCCTCCGCTGCCTCGCAGGTTAAGTTTATGTCCGCCGACGCGGTCTTTCTCAAGCTGGGTAAAAATGTCCTGTAAAGCCTGCTGTCCAATTTTTCTCATTCCACGCGGGGTCAGTTCATACCTGTTATTTTCCCAGCGGATATATCCGGCTTCTTCCAGCGCTCTGGTTATGTTTTGCAACTGCTCCAGTTCCTGTAACGCGTCGTCCCCCAGCAGTTCCCTTACCAGCTCCTCGTCCACGTTATCCAGGCTCTGGTTGAACCTGGAGTCCCTGAACTGTGATTCCAGTTTGTCCATCTTCTGGAGTGTTTCCATCAGCTTCAGGGCTTCGTGGTAGGAGATGGATTCTTCACCTGAGAACGGGTACTGGTTCTGCAGCATGTCGCTGGGGAAAAGCCTCTCCAGGTAGGAGCTTAGCTTTGCCAGCTCGTACTGCGTTGTTTCATCGAGCATCGACTGCAGCAGGTTTTGTAACTCCGCCCTGTCCTCCGGTGACAGGCTGTTCATCAGGGACTGAGCCTGCGCTATCTGGTTCTGCAGGCGTTCTATCAATTCTTCGAGACTGCGGGGAGGGTCAGGACCGAAAAAGTCCCCGAACTCCGCCATAAACCCTTCGAAGTCAGGCTCTTCTCCCTTCATCCGCTGCTCCATCATCTGGTTCAGAGCTTCCACCATGTGCCTCATACGAGCCAGGGCCTGCGGGTCCATATTTTTCACTCTCTCGACCAGGTCGCGCCCGTACGTTTCCATGGCATGCTTTTTCAGCATATCCAGCAGTTCCTGGAACTGCTGTCTGGCGTCCTCGTCCATAAAGTCATATTCCGTAAGCTCCTTTATCCTGCCGCCGACATCCGACGGCAGTGCGTCCAGTTTCTCCAGGTTCTGTTTAGCCCTGTCTTCGAGAGTTTTCAGCAACTTCCGCTGCATTTCCGGGTCCAGTCCGCCGCTACCTTCTTCGGCTTTGCTCTTTGCCTCATCCAGCTTACTCTGGATTCCTTCCCGTTCCGTTTTCAGTATGTTATCCAGTTTTTCCCGTATCTCGCCCATCACGGAATCAAGATTATATCTGTCGAGCTGTTCCTGCTTTTGCCGGCGCAGCCTTTCGAGCATCTCCTGTATACTCGGCAGGCGCCTTCCCTGGCCGTCCCGGAGTCCCCTCTGCTGCATGAGACGCAGCGAATATGAAAGGTCGCCGTACGACATCAGGTTACGACCGAGCTCATCCATAAGCTGGTCGGCATCAAGCTCGAATATATCCTGGCTCCCATCCCACTCTGAATAACGGTAAACCTTCATATTACTGCCTGTATATTATTTTACCCGCGCTTCTAGACTTGTTTAATCTTTTATTCAGGTGAAGCCCTTCCAGGACGAACTCCACGGCGGCAGCCACCACCTCGGGTTTCTCAGAATCCACGACTGTCCTCAACACGTCCGTGAAACCTATCATTTCCTTAATATTACCCATATAGGACCTGGCACTCATCATATCCGAGACCTCCACGCTGAAACCGCCGCTGAACTGGATAATTATGTCCTCCAGCTCATCAGCGGAGTAGTACCGGTTGAAAACACTGAGCACCGCTTTCCTTATCATGTCGTTGATAAGTTTCTCTTCCCTGGTATCCTCAAAACTCTCCATTTCTATCTTGCCGCTGGTAGACGCCTGTATGTAGGGGAGGTCACTGATACGGGGCACAGCCAGTTTCTCGCCGAGAGTCACCGCCCGTCTGATGGCATTACTCAACACGGTCTCATAATTGGCAATGGATGTCCGGACACTTACTCCGGAACGCTGGTTTATATCCGGACTCAATCTTGCCAGGTGCGTTATCTCGGCGATAATTTCCTTCATATACTGCGGCACGTAGTATTCGAAGTCGTCCCCGCTGAACCGCCGCCTCTCAGCCTCCACGATGGTTATTTCATCTTCGATAGTATCGGGATAGTGAGTCCTTATCTGGGCGCCATACCTGTCCTTCAGCGGGGTGATAATCCTGCCCCGGTTGGTATAGTCTTCAGGGTTGGCGCTGGCGACAAGGAACACGTCAAGGGGAAGCCGGACACGGTATCCCCGAATCTGGATATCTCTCTCTTCCATCAGGTTAAAGAGACCGACCTGCAGCCTCTCGGTGAGGTCCGGCAGTTCGTTAATACAGAAGATACCCCGGTTTGTTCTGGGAATCAGACCGTAGTATATTGTCAGTTCGTCGGATAGGTATCTCCCTTCGGCTACCTTAATCGGGTCAACGTCGCCAATCAGGTCGGCTATAGAGATATCAGGGGTAGCCAGTTTTTCGCCGTACCGCTCCTCCCTGGGCAGCCAGCCTATTTCAACGGCGTCACCTTCCTCAGCCACTTTTCCCCGACACCAGCTGCAAATAGGAGCAATCGGGTCGTCATTAATCTCACAGCCTTTGATAACGGGTATTTCTTCGTCGAGCAGGTTTACCAGCGACCTCATAATCCTCGATTTAGCCTGCCCCCGCTCTCCGAGAAAGATAATGTCCTGTCCCGAGATTATGGCATTCAGAATCTGGGGAATAACGGTATCGTCGAAGCCAATTATCCCGGGAAATACGTCCTTTTTCTTCTTAATCATCTTTATCAGGTTACGCCTCATTTCCTCTCTTATCGAGACAGGCTGATAACCTGAAGCCTTTAACTCACCGATTGTTTTCGCTTTCTTACGCTTAGCCATACTACCTCACCAACACTCAGATTTTTACAGCATGAAGGATATAATCAATTCTACCACAGTGAATATTCATGAATAAAATAAAGAGTATAACCCAATAGTACCGGTCCTTAAGGTTATTGCACCGCAAAACCTCACGTGTTATAATGGATTGTTTGAACTGGATAATGTCCAGTTCAATTTTTTTTGGAGGTAACAACAGCAAGGATAATGGAACCGCAGTACGGAGCTGAAGTAATAGATAAGAACGGCAGGAAACTCGGTAAGATTTCCTACCTGGTAAGGGATACATGGGACGGTGGTATAAAGAAGTTTATGATTTACAGGAAACCGCCGGAAAAAGACCTGACATTCTCTCCCGAGGATGCGTCCGAGATAACGGAAAGCACCGTTAAGCTGAATATCGCCGTTGAAGAAACTGATGAAAGCCAGTGAAAATAAGTGAGTGAATTTATCGTCTTGATGAAGTTTCAAATATCAAGTGGAATAAAACAGCTTGATTAAAAAGTATCCTGAATGTAATAATAGGTAAATTTGGGCAGTTGGCTCAGTGGTTAGAGCACTCGGTTCACATCCGAGAGGTCACTGGTTCGAATCCAGTACTGCCCACCATGTCACCGGTTCTAACTGGAAACGAACCATCAGTCCTCGACCTTCTCAGCCTTTTGTTTGGACAGGAACTAAAAAGACGCTATAATCTTAGGCAAATGCCAAACGAAGATATTCTGGATAAATACCAGATAGAACTTCAACTAAGACTCCACAACGAAAGCAGTCGCAAGGATTATATTGCCCTGCTTAACAAGTTCATGGCTTTTCTTGGTGAAGATAGACCATCTGCTGATCTGGCAAAGGAGTTTATCGCCCGATACTCCAATCGTTCACTCAACACCCAGGCCAAGTACGCCACTATTATCAAAAATTTCATGAAATATTACGGCGAACCTGTCGAAGATCTGAAAATAAAGCGCCGCACCAGCCTTCCACAGGTTGTCGAAGATGAAGACATCGAAAAATTCCTCGACGCCGTCCGTAACAAGAAAAGCCATAAGAAGAAATCAGACCGCGACCTGCTGCTCTTTGAACTCTATTTGAAAACGGGAATGAGAAGGAATGAACTTGCTGGACTTCAGGTAAAAGATGTCCATAAAGACTTCATCATGGTTATCAAGGGCAAGGGGGAGAAAGACCGTATGATAACGCTGTCGCCTGATATGGCTGGCAGGCTCAACAGCTATATAAAGCATAAGGGACCTGAGGAAAGCGCGTTCGGCCTTAAAGGGACATCAATTGGAAACAAGGCCAGTATTTTTGCAAAAAAGGCAGGGGTAAAGGACATTCATACTCATTCTTTCCGCCATAAATACGCCACTGATCTCCTGAAAAAAGGTGCCAATATCAGGGCAGTCCAGCAACTGATGGGACACTCAAACCTGAATACAACCCAAGGTTACACGGCGATTACTGATAAAGATCTCTATGAGGCAGTATCAGTACTCTCTAAAGACGAGAAAATCGATAGGAATAGCCTTCTTGCTAACATAATTGAGAAACTAAACTTGATAAAGATAATTGTATGCGGTAAAGAATTGTATTCCGATGATTGTCCATTTGCAAAATTAAGAGCCGAGCTTATCGCTCTGAAAAAACCGGGGAGGATTGATTATGCCTAGAGGAGATGGAACCGGACCGCCGGGAGGCGGGGGACCAGGAACAGGCACCGGATGGGGTTACAGCAGAGGGAAGGGTAGAGGACGGATGGGAGGCAATAAGCCCGGAGCCGGACCCAGCGGAGAATGTGTCTGTCCTAATTGTGGAGCAAGACTGCCCCATCAGGTGGGAACGCCATGTTACGACTTGAATTGTCCCAAATGCGGGACAAAAATGGCGAGAGGATAAGATGATAATATCAGTTGCTAGCGGGAAAGGGGGTGTAGGCAAGTCGCTGGTGGCCAGCCTTGCTGCGGTCGCTCTGAGACACGAGGGCTATGAAGTGGGTATTCTTGACGCTGACATTACAAGCCCCGGTATTCCCAAGATGTTCGGCATTACCAACCGGCCGGCGTACCTGCGGAGAATGATAATAATCGAAGACTCTCCAGAGGATATAGCGGACCTAGAATTGCTGAGGGAGATTTTGCAAAAGCTTGCCGATATTGAATAAAAGAGCGATTGGATTCTTTAATGAAAAAGAAAGGAGCCAATGTAGTCAAGATAGCCTTGGCCAGGTGGCTTTTTAAGGTCGAATATCACGTACTGAAAGAAAGACGACCGTATATTGCAGCCTATAATGAGTTGGCAAGGTTCCGGGCCGCCTTTCAATTCTCTTAGCCAATCCACATTTGTGGATTGTGTCTAATCTAGATTAAGGTGCTCCGGGTCGGAGTTTACAGCGTGAACTGTAGTTGTTGATGCAATTAGGAGATTGAGGATACTCTTAACTACGCAACTGACAATTGGACCTAACTACGAAAACGGCAGCCCGTCGGCTTACAACCAATTTGATGACTAGACTCCACGGAAGTATCATAAAAGCGAGAGTTGCCAGAAAGCGCCTTAACTCGAAGAGAGGAAATTCGGTCTGTAAGGCAGTTCCTTCTTACTTACAAAGGGTAAATTGGCAGTTTATTCAAGAGTTGCTGGAAAGAGAGCTTCTTGATTAGGAGAAGAAAGTTCCCCAAGGTATTTTTTGGCTGGCGGACTGTCCTGGCGGGTAGCCTTTTATCTGCATGGGGGATTGGCTTTCAGGTTCACGGATTCTCCGCATTGTTCAAACCTATAGCCTCAGAATTCGGATTCAGCAGAGCAGCAACATCTGTTGCCCCTAGCATCGCGACACTGGGCGGAGGTATTGAAGCACCATTGGTAGGAGGTTTCGTCGACAGATTCGGACCCAAGTTATTAATTATTATCGGTATGTTCATCGCCGGACTAGGCCTTATACTAATGAATTTCATAAATTCCCTCTGGGCTTTTTATGTAGTTTGGGGAGTCATACTGGGGACAGGCATTAGTATCGGCC
>CAZBAN010000074.1:3055-8107 GCA_964489895.1 uncultured Dehalococcoidales bacterium | reverse complement strand
CCCCTCTCCAGCCATGAGAACTCCTCACTCAATTGAGATGGTTCTGGCTGGAGAGGGGTTCATCCTGAAAGGTTCACCCTGAAGGGTCAGGGGTGAGGTAAATATTAACAACCAGATGCAAACAGAACCTAAATCTCACCGAATAGTACCCTATTTCTATGGAGAGTTAAGCTGTTTCATGGTATACTGTAGGGCATAAGGAACAGAGATGAAAGGCAAAGATTTTCTCTCAATATCCGACCTTGATGCCGACGATATTCACTCGCTGATATCATACGCCGTAGAGAGTAAAGGCAAGGGATGGCTCAACACACTCGATAAGAAGATACTTGCCATCCTCTTCGAGAAACAATCGGCAAGAACCCGCGTCAGTTTCGAGGTAGCCATGCGTCAACTCGGCGGGGAAACCATATATATATCTCAGTCAGAGGTAGGACTGGGACAGCGCGAATCAGTGCCGGACGTAGCCAGAGTTCTCGGACGGTATGTGGATGCCATCGCCGCCCGTACTTATTCACACAGGACTGTGGAGGAACTGGCGGAGTATTCGGGCGTGCCGGTGATAAACGCACTGTCCGACCTCGAACACCCCTGCCAGGCACTCGCCGACCTTCTTACCATATACGAGAAAAAGAAGACTTTAAAAGGCCTGAACCTGGCATATATCGGCGATGGTAACAACGTAGCCCACAGCCTGCTGCTGGCAACTTCACTCACTGGTATGAATATCAGCATAGCTTCGCCATCAGGGTATACGGTCAAGGAACAGTACATCAAACAGGCTCGGGAATATGCCGCCGCTTCCGGCTCCGGAATCCTGCTTACCGAGCAGCCTGAGCAGGCGGTAAATGATGCCGATATCGTCTATACGGATGTCTGGGCAAGTATGGGGCAGGAAGCCGAGGCGGAGCAAAGACGACAGGTATTTGCTGGCTACCAGGTCAATTCCAAACTTATGTCGTCAGCCAGGAAGGATGCGATATTCATGCACGATTTACCCGCTCACCGGGGCGAGGAGGTTACCGACGATGTGCTGGAAGGAGCGCAATCGGTGGCATTTGACCAGGCAGAGAACAGGCTTCATGCCCAGAAAGCGCTGCTTGTTAAAATGCTCGGTACTTCGTAGATATAATTAACCGGCTATAATCAGGAGGTAATGGTGTCACAATGAAAGTTCTAAAGACGGTAGTAATCTGGGGCTGGTCTCCGGCTATAATCACAGCTTTTGCACTGCTCGGGTCTATCTATAGCTGGGCGATATGGCAGATAGCTACAGCCGTGGGTATAACGCTGGTTGCAGGTCTGGTAGTAGCCATAGCCAGAGCCAGCGAGAGGCAGCTGGAGCTTACGTCGATGAAGCTGAGACAGCAGGCAGGATACTTCAGCCGCAGGTTCACAGGCACCTCTTCACTGTCCATCTTTGCTATCATAGACACCCTGTTTAACCTGGATGACTCCCAGCTATGGGACTGGGCGCGCTCCTGCGACATGTGCGCCCGGCTTATCGATACCTGGTTCGACAGTTTTATCCACAGGATAGAGAGCGATACCAGAACCGGCAGGTTCGGCGTCTATCTTCGAGTCTATCTTAACGAGTTATGGATACTAAACAATCATTATTACGAATTCGTCGAGCAGTTCCACGATATAGCCGAGAAACTTGACCTGCCGCCGGCTACCAGAGACCATTACAACCGGTTCGCCTTGGAATACAATACCTTCGTCCAGAACTTCAGAGAAACCATCGCCGAGCTAAGAACCCATGGTGGAACCGAGATTGAGCCTCCGAGCGTAAAGCTTGCCGAAGAACTATCAGGCTCAAAGCCCATGCAGGCTGTTCAGGAATAAAATGGCAAAACCTGTTGTGGCTATTATCGGCAGACAGAACGTGGGCAAGTCCACTTTATTGAACCGTCTGGCCGGTAAACAGATATCCATTATCGAAGATTTACCGGGAACCACGCGTGACCGGGTCATCGCCACCGTTTCATGGCAGGAGACCGAATTTACCCTCGTCGATACCGGCGGACTCGAGATAAAACCACAATCTACTATCGCCCAGGGCGTCAAAGACCAGGTCCATGCAGCCATAGATGAGGCTGATGTCATAATCTTCCTGGTAAGCGTCAGGGACGGGGTAACTCCACTCGATACGGAGATAGCCGACATGCTCCGTCAGACGAGTAAACCCGTGCTGCTTGCTGCCAACAAGGCAGACAACGACAAGCTGGAGGCTGAGGCAGTTGAGTTTTATGAACTTGGTATAGGAGAACCGCTGGCGATTTCCGCACATCACGGTCGGGGCACCGCCGACCTGCTGGACAGGATAGTTACTGAGCTGCCTTCGCTGCCGCCGGTTGAAGCAGAGCGGGAAGCAATGAAGGTAGCCATTCTCGGAAGACCCAATGTCGGCAAGTCAATGCTGCTGAACGCCCTTCTGGGCGAAGAACGGGTGATAGTCGACGACACTCCCGGAACCACGCGTGACGCGATAGACACCTCTCTTGACTTCGAAGGGCAAAATGTGCTACTTATTGATACAGCCGGTATCAAGCGGCGAGGGCGACAGGGGACCGGAGTGGATAAGTACAGCGTAATACGCGCCCTGCGTGCTATTGACCGCGCCGATATAGCGTTACTGGTTATAGACGCCGGTGAGCCATTTACAGCTCAGGATGTGCATATAGCCGGTTATATTCGCCAGATGGCGAAAGGGATTTTACTGATAGTAAATAAATGGGACCTGGCCCCGGATAAGAACAAGACCGAATGGAATAGATACATAAGGAGCCAGCTCAAATTTATGCCGTATGCTCCGATAGTATATACTTCGGCGAAATACGGACAAGGGGTGGACAAGATTATGCCCCAGGTATCCGAAGTCTACCAGGAAAGACTGAAACGGTTACCCACTTCAACCGTTAACAGCGTGGTACAACAGGCGCTAGCGGCTCATAATCTTCCCCGTAAAGGTCGTAAACGACTCAAAATACTCTACGCCACACAGGCTGATATAAATCCACCGACATTTGTCTTCTTTATTAACGATACCAGACTGATTCATTTTTCCTACCAGCGATACCTGGAAAACAAGCTCCGCCAGGCTTTTGGATTTACCGGAACTCCCCTGCGAATGGTCTTCAAAACGAGGTCAGAATCATGATAGTTTTACAGTTTCTGGCTGTAGTCGTCATCGGTTACCTCATGGGTTCCATCCCCTGTGGAGTCCTGGTAGCCAGGCTGTTCACGAAAGTAGATATCAGACAGTACGGTAGCGGCAAAATAGGTGCGACCAACGTTCTGCGTACAGCCGGAAAAAAAGCGGGAGCTTTAGTACTGATTCTCGATATTCTAAAGGGTGCTCTGGCAGTAGTATTCGCCGGACTGATAGTCGGCAGGAATTACCTGGTTATCGGTGGAAATTTCGGTCTGGGACTGCTGGTTGCCCAGTGCCTGGCGGCTCTGGCATCAATAGTCGGACATAACTGGTCGGTATTCCTCGGATTTAAGGGAGGCGGCAGAGGGGTTGCCACCTTCTTCGGCGGACTGGCAGCCCTTTGTCCGGTGGTAGCCTTATTCGGCGGAGAGGTCTTCATAATCGGTGCCGGTCTGACCAGATTCGCTTCACTCGGTTCTATCGCCGGCGTAGTAGGCACCTACACGATTTTAATTCCACTCACTATCTGGAATGGCTTTCCCCTTGAGTACCTCATTTATGCCCTTATTGGCACAATAGTTGTCATTATCATGCATCGAGATAATATAGCCAGGCTGTTATCCGGTAAGGAACGTAAACTGGGGGAAAAAGCCGCACAGGTTGAGCCCATAACAGAGGAAGTTCAGGAATAGCAGAGTTTCTGCGGCACTGCCCGGTAAGGGCAGGTTCGGTACATCTACCTGTTTTTTCCGTTATTTTCCAGGTCTTTTGCCAGCTCCTCGAAAAGCTGGCGCTGTTTTCTGGTCAGTGACCCGGGAGTAACCACCTTCAGCACGACCAGCTGGTCGCCCTGCCCTCTTCCCCGAAGGTGAGGAATTCCCTTGTTTTTCAACTGAAAGACATGTCCGTTCTGGCTTCCGGATGGTACTTTCAGCTTAGCGTCACCGTGCAGGGTGGGCACCTCAACCTCTGTCCCGAGAGCAGCCTGGGCGAAGTTTACGGGCAGTTCGTAGATAATATCATCGTCTTCCCGCACAAAATACTCGTGTTCCTTAACCGACAGGCTGACATAGAGATTACCCGAAGAACCACCCCTCGCTCCTTTATCACCCTCACCGCTGAGGCGTATCCGGGAGCCGTTATCCACCCCCGCCGGTATTTTTACCATGATACTCCGCTGGAACCGTTCTCTGCCCGTACCCCGGCAAGTGGGACATGGGTCGGTTATAATCCTGCCCTCACCCCGGCACCTCGAACAGGTTGTGATATTCGTAAAACGCCCGAAGATACTCTGCTGGACCCGGCGTACCTGTCCGGAACCATTACATTCGGGACACTGTTCCGGCTGGCTGCCCGGTCTGCTGCCGGCACCGTGACACTGCGAGCAGGACTCGGTCCGGGATACGTTTATCTCCTTTTCAATGCCGAAGGCGGCTTCCTCGAGCGTAATGGCTATATTGCAGTGAAGGTCAGCACCTCGTTCCGGCCCCTGACGGGTGGACGTGGTCGTCCTCCCGCCGAAGAAAGCATCGAAGATGCTGCCAACGCCGTCGAAACCGAATCCCTCGAAACCGCGCCCGAAGAAACCTTCGCCGCTGTGCCCGAAACGGTTGTAAGTATCACGTTTTTCCGGGTCGGAAAGCACCTCGTAGGCTTCGTTTACTTCCTTAAACCTTTCTTCCGAGCCGTCTTCATGATTGTGGTCAGGATGGTATTGAAAGGCAAGTTTACGATAAGCCGCCTTTATCTGGCTCTGGGTGGCGTTTCTGTCCACGCCGAGGACATCATAGTAATCTTGTTTTGGTGGCATTTATACTAGTAACCCCATCCCCCTGTATCCCTCCCGATACAATCGGGAGGGAAAGGTTTTCTCAAAGAGGGGCTCCGCCCCTCTT
>CAZBAN010000074.1:1708-2955 GCA_964489895.1 uncultured Dehalococcoidales bacterium | reverse complement strand
ACCTCGCGGAATTCGCCTTCCACGGTGCCTTCTCCTTCATCACCCGGCGGCTGGTCTTCAGGCGGTGCCTCTCCGCCCGGCGGTGGCGGCTGCTGCTGGTAGACAGCTTCTCCAATCTTCTGCATAACGGCGTTCAGTTCCTGAGTTGCCTTCTTAACGGCATCCACGTCCGTACCCTGCAGAGCCGTGCGTACCGCCTTTACCTTCTCCTCCACTTCCTGGTTCAATTCAGAAGGTATCTTGTCCTTCTGATCGCGCAGCGTTTTTTCCGCAGTATAAACAAGAGTATCGGCAGTATTAAAAGTCTCTACCTTTTCACGCTGTTTGGCATCCTCGGCAGCATGTGCCTCCGCTTCCTTCTGCATCCGCTCTACCTCTTCCTTTTCCAGACCGCTGGAAGCGGTAATCGTTATCTTCTGTTCCTTACCAGTACCTTTATCCTGAGCCTTGACACTGAGAATGCCGTTAGCATCCATATCAAAGCTGACATCTATCTGTGGCACTCCTCTCGGTGCCGGCAGTATGCCGTCGAGCATAAACCGCCCCAGCGTCCGGTTGTCCGCCGCCATCGGTCTCTCGCCCTGAACGACATGGATTTCCACGCTGGGCTGGTTATCGGCGGCAGTGCTGAAAATCTGGCTCTTCGAAGTAGGTATGGTGGTATTACGGGGAATAAGGGGGGTAGCTACCCCACCGAGAGTCTCTATTCCGAGAGTAAGGGGAGTAACATCCAGCAAGAGGACGTCCTTAACGTCTCCTTTTAGTACTCCCGCCTGTATGGCAGCTCCCACAGCCACCACCTCGTCAGGATTAACCCCCTTGTGAGGCGCCCTGCTGAATAGCTCCGTTACCTTCTGCTGTACCAGAGGCATGCGCGTCTGCCCGCCGACCAGGATTACCTCGTCAATCTGGGCTGCCGTCTTGCCGGCATCCTTCAACGCATTGCGGCAGGGCTCCAGTGACTTGTCAACCAGGTCCATTACCAGCTGTTCCAGCTTCGAGCGGGAAAGGGTTATATTAAGATGCTTGGGACCGTTGGCGTCAGCGGTAATAAAGGGAAGACTTATCTCCGTCTGCTGGACGGTCGACAGCTCGCACTTGGCTTTTTCAGCAGCTTCCTTGAGTCGCTGTAAAGCCATTTTGTCCTGCTTCAGGTCTATTCCCTGTTCCCGCTTGAATTCATCACACAGCCAGTCCATCACCCGCTGGTCGAAATCATCGCCACCCAGGTGAGTATCACCATTGGT
>CAZBAN010000074.1:0-1608 GCA_964489895.1 uncultured Dehalococcoidales bacterium | reverse complement strand
GTCCTTAGTTTTCGCTCAATTAGCCTGATACCTTCCAACCAGCCGGAGTTGACCTCTTCCTCAGGCACTGCCGATATTGCCCTCTCGAAATCATCCAGGACGGGCAGAATACCGAGCACAAGCATCGCTTTGGTGTACTCGCCAAGCTCCGCCTTCTCCTGTTCACTGCGCCTTCTATAATTTATGAGGTCTGCCTGGGCTCTCTGCCAGTTAGCCAGGTAGTCTTCAGCTTTCGCCTTCTCATCAAGTAGAGCCTGTTCTATTGTCTTTTCTTCCTCTTCCGCTTCAATACCTGGGTCGAGTTCATTGGTTGTCTCTTCTTCCATTATCACCCCGAGCTTATTCAATCCGCTGTATCAGGATCCGTCTCAACAGGTATCTCTTTACCGAAAAGTCTGGCTACGAGTATATCCAGTACCGCGCCTAAATAGCTTACAGTGGCTATTGTCCGGGCATAAGGCATACGTGTAGGCCCGACCACGCTGATTGTGCCGACCGCTTCTCCGGGCAGTCCATACCGGCTCATTACCACACTGTAATCATGCACGGACTCAGCCTCATTCTCCGTGCCGATGACTACCTGCACTCCTTTGCCGGTGATACGTGACGGGTTGATACTTTTTATCAGGACTCTCTGTTCGAGCAGTTCCATCAGTTTCGAAGCCAGCCAGTGATTATGAGTCAGTTCAGGCTGGTTAAGAGTAAAGTGCAACCCGTCGGTGTAAGGTTCTTCGTACTCACGGGTATCTTCAGCCTCCATTTCCCTGAGCAGGCAATCGGTAATCTGCTGTTCGGTTGAGGTAAGACCTTCACTCATGGCGAGTATCTGCGACCTGTCCAGGCCGGAGTAATTATCACTCAGTTTGCCGGTAATCTTCCTCAGCTCCGGTTGTGGTATCGCTTCATCAAGGGTAATTAGCTGCTGTCTTACTCTGGCACCATTCAGGACAACGATAACCAGTGCCAGATTGTCCTGCAGGCTAACTACCTCCAGATGCTTCAACTGGCAGGTTTCGGTCTTCGGTATGGTTACCAGTGCCACGTTCTGTACCATCTGCGCCAGAAGCGTAGCTGCCAGGTGCAGCCACCCGTCAAGCTCTCCCTCCACCTGGTGAAAGAGGTGGCTTATCATCCTTTGTTCAGCCAGAGGCAGCTTGATATTACCCAGAGTGTCAACGTAACAGCGGTAGCCTTTATCAAGGGGAACACTGCCTGCCGAATGGTGAGGACGAATAATATAGCCTTCTTTCTCCAGACGTACCATCTCATTACGGATGGTAGCCGAGCTTACACCAAGGTCTGAATCACTGGTGACACTGCTCGATGACACCGGTGTAGCCTTTACTATATATTGTCCCACTATAGACTTGAGTATTGTCTCCGTTCTCGGAGAAAGCATCTCATTCAGCCTCCATTAGCAGTCTAAAGCTTAGAGTGCTAATAATATTATTAGCACTTATCGCCCTCGTTTGTCAATAGAAGTTATCACAATAATCGAGATTGTTTTCTAAAATATACAGACTCCGGATGTGCTTAATAATCCTTTTATTCGAGATTATATTCGTTACTGGCTGTATAACGTACTCACCCCCTGTATCCCCCTCTCAC
>CAZBAN010000073.1:0-8414 GCA_964489895.1 uncultured Dehalococcoidales bacterium | reverse complement strand
ATACGGTTTGTATAGAGGGCGGAGTACCGTCTTCGATAATGATTAACGGAACTCCTGAAGAAGTTAAGGCTTATTGTAAGAAGCTTATTGATGAAGTCGGCAAAAACGGGGGTTTTATCCTGAATGGAGATGTGGGCATACCTGATGAGGCAAGTGTTCAAAATGTAAAAGCTCTGGCAACCTTCGTCAGGGAATATTCGTAAATAAAGTGCTTTTACGTTAGGTTATCACAATAATTTAACTCTATTCGGTAATCCTTATAAAAAACCCTGTGTCTTATACTAATTTGTCATACAGGATGAGACTTAGCAATAGTCAGTTTTACTGGATTACAATTCGCCGGAATGTATTTTCCTTACATGGAAGCAATCTTTAAGCAAGGGGGAAAGGAATGTCTGCACAGAAAGATACCACAAACAGAGAAATTTCAGGAGATACAGGAATGCAAACAGGTGGTACCGTTCCCTTTAATGAACGTCCTCAGGGGATTATGTATGCCTGCCCCTACTGCGCTGAAGAGACGGTATTTGATACGGCGGCTGCTTTAAAAGACCATATCTATGTTTCCCACCTCTGGAACAACTCCTCGGGACACGCTCGAATCCCCATTCCAATGTGCATGTCTATTGGAGGAATGGAGAATGAGGAGCAGGTTTCAAAGCGAATTGATGAGATGGTAAAAAGGGGATTCGTATGTGACCTGGAGTTAAACGAAGGCACTCTGAGTAATGCCTATTTAAGGGAACTGGCGGATGCCGGCTTTGAGATTGAGCTGGACTGGGGTGGCATTGAAAGGCTGGAGGATAACTACGAAGTCCAGCTGAAATTTATATCTGACAGGAAAAAGGAGTGGGAGGACATAATCGGCAGACCGATACTGGGCGGCAGGAGATGGGGTTCCCACAGGGACAAATATACCTATGATATCTGCGATGCTCTCGGTTTTAAGTGGTACCATATCCGACCGTCTATAACCGCTTTCCCTTACCAGGCTACAGCACCTTACAGAGCACCTGGGCACAATTTTGCGCTGTGCCCGAGACCTTCGATACATCTCTGGAATGCCCCGGGCGATGTAATACCGTATCAGGATGCTATAGATGGAGGTGATTACTTCTGAGATAATATAGTGAAGCTGTCAGCTTCTCAGTTCGAGCGGGCTCTCCGGGATGCCATTAATCTCCGTATAACGGACGGAACGCACCAGGAGGCAAGGTGGTATTGCTGGATGGAAAACACTCAATATAAAAAGAATGGAGGTCCCGAGTGGTTTGAGGGGATGAAGAATTCCCTTGATTTTATCAAGGAAAAGGAAGACGAAGGACTGCTTAAAACGATGCTCTTCAGCGACCTGGTAAAATTACACTGCCCTGAAATATTTTAACTTTAAACAATCAAGACCGAATAAAAGCACGGGATTATGATTGACGGAATATAGTATAATAAGACCGCTTTTATCTATTTTCAGTTCTCATTATTACCAAGGAGGAGAAGTATGCTGTTAGAAAATAAGGTGGCCATGATAACCGGAGGCGCCAGGGGGATGGGGGGAGCCATCGCCCTGAAATTCGCCGATGAAGGATGTGATTCCGTGATTGTCGATATTCTGGATGCGGAGGCGGCAAAGACGGTAGAGGCTGTGGTGGCGAAAGGAAGGCAGGCTGCCTATTTTCACTGCGATGTATCGGACAGCCGCCAGGTGAAGGACACGGTGGCACAGGCGATAAAGAAATTCAAGAAGATTGATATCCTGGTAAACTGTGCCGGAATAGGCACACCTCCCACACTCCTCGAAGATACGACCGAAGAAGAATGGGACAGGGTGATGGATATCAACTGCAAGGGGACATTCCTGACCATCCAGGCGATCGCTCCCCATATGAAAGAGAATAACCAGGGCAAGATAATTAATATCGTGTCCGTTGCCGCCTTTGAGACCGGAGCCGTTAACTTTCATTACCATGCTTCGAAGGCAGCTCAGTGGTCGGTCTCGCGTTCCGCGGCTGGTGCCCTTGCTCCCTATAATGTCTGCGTGAATGCCATCCACCCGGGAATGATTCTGACCGATATGTCAGCCGTATTCTCCGGACCGGGTGTTAAGGACGTGGAAGAGCACCAGAGGGGAATGGCGAAGAACATGGTACCGCTGACAAGGATGGGTACGACCGAGGATATCGCAAGGGCGGCGCTATTCCTGGCTTCGGAGGAATCTTCTTACGTTACCGGAGACAGTATCTGCGTCAGCGGCGGTTCCGGATTAGTTGCGAAGATTACTCCATAGATAGCGTATATAACGTTTGTTGAGGGAGGAGCGTTAAATTGCGTATAAGCAGGATAGAACTAATCCCCGTCACACTGACCTTCAAGAAGCCCTTCCCTATGGGAGGAGGACTCGAAAAAGGCTCGGCTGGCGTAATAGTGAAAATGCATACCGACGAGGGAATCACGGGTATTGCTGATACCGGAGGTACCTCGGCGTGGTACCGGGGTGAGACCCAGGACTCGATTATGGGGATGATTGGCGGTGTATTCGCTCCGGATGTCCTTCTGGGTGAAGACCCTTTCAATATTGAGAAAATCGTTGCCAGGATGGACTTCGCCGCCAGGGATAACAACCAGGCGAAGGCGGTAATCGACTACGCCCTGCACGATATCGTCGGCAAGGCGCTCGGTGTCCCTGTCTATCAGCTCCTCGGCGGGCTTACCACCGAGAAGATTCCTCTGGGTCTTGTCATGCCTGCCGATACCACGGAGGTCATTGTCGAGATAGGGAAGAAGGCAGTTGCGGCGGGTTTCCGGGCACTGAAATTGAAGGTCGGCTACGGCACCGACGATGACGATGTGGAAAACGTCAGGGCATTGAGAGAGGCGGTGGGGGATGACGTGGATATATTTATCGATGCAAACGGGAGCTGGCACTATTACCAGGCTATGATGGTATTGAGGAGGATGGAGGAGTACAACCTGGCAATGGTGGAACAGCCTGTCCCCTGGTGGGATATCGACGGGATGGCGCGTCTGCGTACCAGGACAAGTATCCCTGTATTCGCTGATGAGGCTGCCCAGGAACTGAAACACCTGCTCGAAATTATTCAAAAGGATGCCGCCGACGGATTTTTCATCAAAGTCCCCAAAGCCGGCGGACTGTTGAAATCGCAGAAATGGATTTCAGTCGCCAAAGCTGCCGGCTTGACGGTGCTCTGCGGCTGCATGATGGGTTCGGGTATCGAGGCTGCCACCTATACGCACTTACTGGTGGCTGACGAATGGATGTCGAGAACGGTGCATGAAAACCTGGGACCGCTTCACGTTCATGATATATATGACACGGTCAGCCAGCCTGTCGAGGGTGACCTGGCGGTGGAAGTGCCCAGATATGAGAACGGCTATCTCTACCCGACTCACGGACCGGGTATCGGGACAGAGCTTAACGAGGAAGCGGTGGCACGGCTGGCGACTCCGGGGAAAAGCCCGGTAGTAATAGGCAAATAGAGCGGTGCAAAGTCTTAGAGAGGTATCTATGATTCAGGAAGAACTCAGTAGAATTAACTTGTACCTGTTCTTCTCCGAACCTGTATACTGTATGCAGGGCAGGCAGAAGTACGAGTACGTAAGAGAATACGACAGCTGGATGTTCAGTTCCATGCAGTTCATCAACCCCTGGCCTCAACAGCCTGATAGCTAAGATGCTATCAGGCTTTACCGGATTAGCGATGAAAATATATGGGACTGGAGTTTTTATGGAAATTTTACGGCAAATCGAGTATGAACCGGCGACGATTAAGGGTGGATATACCGACCGGATACTGAGAATCGACCTTACCACAAAGGATATCATCATCCAGGAACTGCCACCTGAATTCAAGGATAAATACATCGGCGGGCGTGGCTATGCCCTGAAACTTATCTGGGATGACACGACCCGGGAGACCCATTATGACAGTCCTGAAAATATCCTGGTAATGGCAAGCGGACCGCTCGGTAATGAGACCGGCTTTCCCGGTACCGGAAAATTCGTTGTCGGGACTATCTCCCCTCTTACGGATACGTTTGTCGATTCCAATATCGGTGGCCATTTCGGACCGCTGTTGAAGCTGGCAGGCTTCGATGCCGTGGCTGTCACCGGAATGTCGGAGAAAGACGTGGTTTTAGTAGTTGATGGTGATGCACGGACCATCAGCCTCGCCACGGCGCCAGCTTATGATACGGAAGTTGATGAAGGGGCACTCTCCTTCGGACAGGAGTTATTGAAAGAACTGAACGATGGCGAGTACAGTGACACTCTTGCCGCTGTGACTGCCGGCAAGGGCGCCTGTAACGCCAGGTTCGGAATCATTAACAGCCTCTTCTTCGACAGGAGGCGTAACCGACTGCGAGCCAAGCAGGCAGGCAGGGGCGGTACCGGCACCGTTATGCGGGCGAAACGTCTCCGCGCTATCGTCGCCCGTTCCAGTCTGCCGAAGGCAAACGCCAATAACGCCGCGGATAAAGAAGCCGTCCGCAAGGCGGGCTCTTTACTCAGAGGTGTTATTTCCAGGGTCGACCCTAACCAGCTCAACCTGTCGGCATGGGGCACCACCATACTTTCAGAATACATGGATAAATTTCATATATTCCCGGTAAATAACTACCAGTACGGGCAGAGTCCGGATTCGTCGAAACTTTTTGCCAAAGTCTTCTACGATAATTACTTCAGCCAGAAGATGCCTGACGGATGCTATTACGGATGCAACCTGGCATGTGCCAAAGGTGCTGAAAATATCAGACTTAAAAGAGGTCCGAGGGCGGGACGGGTTGTGAATGTTGACGGGCCTGAATACGAGACTGTGGCGGCGGTTGCTGCTCAGGGTATTTTCGAGCCCGAATATGTGCTGGAATACAACTGGTACTGTGATGAATACGGTATCGATACTATATCCACCGGCGTGACCATAAGCTTTTTCATGGAGTGTTTCCAGCGCGGTTATTTGAATGCTGAAGATACCGGCTATGAGCTGGAATTCGGTGACGTCGAAGCTGCCAGCCGGCTGCAGCATGAAATAGCTAACGGTGAAGGCTTCGGCAAGGTGGCAGGGCAGGGTGTTGCCAGAGGTAAGCAGTGGGTCGCTGCCAGATACGCTACCCGGAATGATATCACCGAAGACGAGGTTCTGGCAGAGCTAGGTAAATTCGCCATGGAAGTCAAGGGTCTGGAGTTTTCCATGTATATCACCAAGGAATCGCTTGCCCAGCAGGGAGGGTACGGTTTTGCCTTAAAAGGACCGCAGCATGACGAAGCCTGGCTGGTATTTATCGACCATGTCTACAATGAAATTCCAACCCTTGAACAGAAAGCGGACGCCTGCAGGTGGTTCCCGCTGATACGTACCTGGTTCAATGCCACCGGACTCTGTAAGCTGCCCTGGATAGACGTGCGAAACCCCGAAGCGGCAAATACAGCGGAACCATCGAAGAACCTGCCGACGCTGGAGTATTACATCAGCTACCTTAACGGTACGACTGGCAGCGAGAAAAACCTGGACGATATAATCAGTGACTCGGAAAGGCTTTACGTCCTGCAAAAATTGATTAATCTGCGGCATGGAAAAGGCACACGGGTAAACGACCAGATACCCATAAGGGCGCTCGCTCCGGTGTATCTCAATGAATACGAATTCCGCGCTGAATATTATGATACATGGCTAAAAGAACAGCTTGGTGAAGGCAAAGTACCGTCAACCCCCGAAGAAAGGCATACGCTTCTTGTCCAGAAAAGGATAGAAGCTTACCAGCAGCTCTGTGATATTGTATATGAGAAGAAGGGTTTTAACTCCAATGCTGTGCCGAAACGCGGGACGGTGGAAAAATTCGACTTAATGGATGAGCAGGCAAAACGACTGCTCGATGAGTATAACGCCTGAAACAGACGGAGGTTACTTGATATGACGACGTTGAAAGAACTTAACAGGTACGGCGAAGACCTCGAAAGGTTGCTGTTGTTGAGGACGTCCCCCCTGGCGGTGAAGATGCTTGAGAGGGAAGAAGATGTCCCTGAAGGGGCTATAAGACCGAAAAGGGACAGGGGTATTCATCTTGCCCAGTGCCAGGCGTTCACCATGTCACGGCGAAAGAGGGTATCCGTTGCCATGCTGAAAGAGGATAACTGGTGTTTCGCTCCTTTGATAGCCTACGGGATGGTGGACAAACCCGATGACCCCATGCTTGAGAAGATTGTGGCTTTCCCGTGCCTGGAGAGAAATAAGTATGTCGGTATCGTATCCGCTCCGCTAAAGACGGCTAACTTCGAGCCGGATGTGGTGCTTATTTATTCCAACACCGCCCAGTTGAGAAATATGCTTTTACCTTCCCACTTTAAGGATGAACCCATTGTAAACTCGCACTTCTTTCCCCCCGCCTGCTCCTATATCATCGTCCCGGTGATGGAAAAAGGGCAGTACCTTGTCACCCTTCCCGACCCCGGTGAAGCCGAGAGGGCGATGGCGGGAGAGGACGAGATTATTCTCTCCGTGCCAGCGGGAAAGCTGGAAGAGCTGGTAAGCGGAGTCAGGGAATACGACGACAGGAAAGCCGGTTACGTGTATTCGGGTGGTGAGATGATGCCCGATTTCCCGCGTCCCGAGTTCTACCAGATGCTTTTCAAGCGGTGGGGACTGGATACGGAGGACTGAAACGGGGAGAAATGTCCTGACTACTCCTTAAAGAACGGGAAGGTGGAAATCAGTTCCCGTGTTCTTCCTCTGGTGAGCGTTTCCGGCATGGTCTCCGCCAGCTCCTCGGGCGTCCACCTGCCGTCTTTCCACAGCACCTGCTCCACCGGCGGTGGGTCCGTGAATATCCCTACATGCCCCCGCCAGACTTCAAAAATGCAGCCGTTTATATTGTCCGCTTTTTCGCTGGCGAGGTAGACTACCAGAGCCGCGATATCCTCGGGTTTGTTCACTTCCAGCTCGCTAATCTGGTCGGGAGAACCTGTCTTGCCTCTCCAGGCGGCTATCGGGCGGATGGCATTGCAGGTGCCTCCGAAGGTAAACACGTCACGGGCTACCGTGCGGGTGAAGCCCACTATCGCCTCCTTGGCGGTGGAATAGGCTGCCTGCCCCCTGAAACCCAGACCGATGTGCGACGCGGTATTTACAATTCTGCCATAGCCGTTTTCTTTCATTATCCTGGTAGCGGCACGGGTGCAGTAAAACGTGCCGTAAAGGTGTGTTTTCAGAACGGAATCCCAGTCTTCGGTGGTAATATCGTATACCATATCGGTACGCACGAACCCGGCGTTGTTTATCAGCACGTCCAGTTTGCCGAAGTTATCCACCGCCGTTTTGATAATCCTCCCGGCGCCTTCTTCGTCGGCAACGCTATCGTAGCTGGCGACTGCCCTGCCGCCGGCTTTCCGTATCTCCTCGACCGTGCTATCAGCCGGTTCTTTAGACGAGCCCTTACCGGCGAAATCCACCCCGAGGTCGTTTACCACCACCGCGGCTCCCTGCGCGGCAAGGCCGATTGCCTCGGCGCGCCCGATACCGTTGCCGGCACCGGTTACCACGGCTACCCTGTTTTTCAATAAATCTCCCATTTTACATAACCTTTCCAGTTTACTTTTTTGCCTCTTTTGCCGGCATAATCTGTATGTACTCACGGGGCGCCTCGGACGGCTCGAAGATGGGAAGGTCGCTGAACCTCCCCCGCTCCATGGTGCTTCTGCCCACTATCCCCACCTGTCTGTCGAACTCCTCTAAATCGTCGGTCTCGAATTCATACAGGGCGAGGTATTTTCTGACGTTTCCCGCTTCTGAGCCAGCGCTCATCCAGCGTGACGCCCGTATCATGCCGGGAGTCTCCAGCATGTCCGGGATGTGGGTGTTGCTGTACCATTCGTTATACTCTCCTTCACGGGACGGGTCATTACAGCCGCTGAAAGCCAGGTAGATATATTTCGCCATGTCAGTCTGCTCCTTTTTAGTGGTAACGGGCTCTTTATACCATAAGACGGGTGCTTATTTACAAGTGTGTTACTTACCTGAGATGAGCAGGTTTTTCTGTTCCTGGAACTCCTCTTCGGTGATTTCGCCTTTATCTCGTGATTCTTCGAGGTTTCTAAGCAGATTTACGGGGTCGGACCCTTCATCGTTGGCTGTTTTCTGAGAAGGAGTTACGGCTAGTATAGCGACTGCTATTGCACCGAAAAGGAATCCAGCTACTCCCCATACTTTCCGGTTTTTCCCTTTACTTTCCGCCATTCGGGCACACGTAAGAGCAAAACCTATCCCGAATACTGTCGCTATGATGAAGATAACAACCAGGAAAGTGGTGTCCGGCAGCATATTTCTTCCTTAATCCTTACCCGCAGTCAGTTTGAGGTGGAGCGGGAGACGAGGCTCGAACTCGCGACCCTCTGCTTGGGAAGCAGATGC
>CAZBAN010000072.1:0-8674 GCA_964489895.1 uncultured Dehalococcoidales bacterium | reverse complement strand
AGATAATGGTAAGATTATCGGTATTATTGGATTTGACATTAATAATAAGCCGAACGGAGTCATTACGCATCTCGCCGTAAATCCGGAGAGAAGAAGGCAGGGAATCGGCAGTTATCTCATCAGCCATACAGCCGAACAACTTAAACTTACAGATATTGAGGTAGAGACAGACCAGGATGTGGTGGATTTCTACAGCACCTGTAATTTTGAAACAGTTGAAATCGTAAGCCAGTATCCGGGAATTCGCAGATTCAGGTGTTTCAAGTATATGGTAGAATAGTTATACTTGTGCACGTTACTGATGACAGGAGTACATGATGAAAGACGCAATAGCAGAGCTTGAGGCAAAGGGAAAAGCGGCTAAAGAAGCTTCCCGTCGCCTGGCTTATATCTCCACGGAAATAAAAAACAAAGCTCTAACCAATATTGCCAATGACCTGCTGGCAAAGAAGAAAGAAATAATAGCCGCCAATGAAACCGACTGCCGGGAAGCAAAGGATTCAGGCATGAATGCAGCCATGCTCGACAGGCTACTGCTAAATTCAGACCGCCTCGAGGGCATAGCCCGTGATGTGATGACGGTAGCCGCCCTCCCCGACCCTGTCGGCGAGGTCTCCGACATGCGTACGCTGCCTAACGGCTTGGTGATCGGGAAAAAAAGGGTGCCTTTTGGTGTAATCGGTGCTATCTATGAAAGCCGGCCTAACGTCACCATAGACATCGCCGTCCTCTGTTTGAAATCGGGAAATGCCGCTGTCTTGAGAGGTGGCAGGGAGGCTGTCCATTCGAACAGCGCCCTTGCCGGACTGGTCAGGGAAGCGTCAGAAAGGGCAGCGATACCTTCGGGAGCGGTTCAGTTCATCGAGAATACCGACCGAACGCTTCTCAATCACCTGCTCAAGATGAGTGGCAGCATTGACCTGATTATTCCCAGAGGTGGCTCGGAGTTGCAAAAATTTGTCAGCCAGAATGCGGCTATGCCGGTGATGAGTGGTGGTATCGGCGTCTGCCATACCTATGTTGATAAAAGCGCTGATTTGGATAAGGCGGTGGCTATCGCCTTTAACGCCAAGGTCCAGCGACCTTCGGTATGTAATGCCCTGGATACCTTACTTGTCCATGCCGATATTGCCAGGACTTTCCTGCCCAGAGTGGCAACCGAATGGGCAAAGGCAGGAGTGGAGATGCACTGCGATGAGCGAGCCTTTGCTATTCTTAAGTCGGACTCTTCGCTGAAGCTGAAGCCCTCTACATCAGAGGACTGGGGCAAGGAATTTCTGGCGCTGGTAGCGGCAGTAAAGGTAGTTGACTCCCTGGATGAGGCAATGGAGCATATTACCCGCTATGGCTCCGGGGCAGATGAGGCTATTGTCACCGAGGACTACAGTGCCGCCACGCGCTTTCTTAACGAGGTAGACGCCGCCTGTGTTTACGTCAACGCCAGCACCCGCTTCACAGACGGTGGTCAGTTCGGCCTGGGGGCAGAGGTAGCCATCAGCACCCAGAAAATGCATGCCCGTGGACCGATAGGCTTAAAGGAACTGACCACTTATAAATGGATTATCTACGGCAGCGGGCAGGTAAGACCCTGAACACCTAGTTTATCCCGGCTGCTTCCAGGGCTTCCTGCTGGAACTTAAACAGTTCGTTGATGCCCTTCTCCGCCAGCGAGATAAGAAAATCTATCGTCTCCTTGTTGTAGGGTTTGCCTTCAGCCGTGCCCTGCACTTCGACAAATTCACCCTGGCTGGTCATCACCACGTTGAAATCAACCCGGGCGTTGGAGTCTTCATCATAGCACAGGTCCAGCAGCCTGTTGTTATGTAAAACGCCGACACTGGTGGCTGCCACGGCACATTTCAGAGGTACCGTCGATATTATTCCCATATCCACCATATTTTGCATCGCCAGGTATAAAGCCACATAGCTTCCGGTAATGGCGGCTGTCCTGGTACCGCCGTCCGCCTGGAGTACATCGCAATCAACTACAAGTGTTCTCTCGCCGAGAGTGTTAAGGTCTGCCACCCCCCTTAGCGAGCGGCCGATAATACGCTGTATTTCCTGATTTCTTCCGGTAACCCTGCCTATCGCCGAATCACGGGGAGTCCGGGTAACAGTCGAGCGGGGCAACATGGCGTACTCAGCCGTTATCCAGCCACCGCCGCTGTCCCTGAGGAAACCAGGGACTCTGTCCTCTACAGTAACCGAGCACAGCACATGGGTCTTTCCCAGTTCAATCAGCGCCGAGCCTTCGGCAAAGCTCTGATATCCGGTGGTAATTTTTACCGGCCTTAGCTCATCCCATTCACGACCGTCAGCTCTCCTCATCTAAAATCACAACCTTTAGCTCTTAAATATACCCCAGAGTATAACATTGAAAGTCAATAGTAGCAATATGCGGTACTATTCGGTCAAGTCCGGGAGACATTCTTGAATTCAAGCCTCAGTACCCGTTTCGTGTCCCCGGTCACCTTAGACCTGTCATCGATACGCCAGCCGACGATCCAGGCGATATGCTCCGGCGAACAGACTAAAGGCACCCGGTCACGCCAGGCACGGGGGATTTTAGCGTCAATCATATACTCGCCCAGTTTCTTTGGCTGGTCCATACCCAGCGGTTGAAACCTGTCGCCGGTCTGCCGGGGACGCACCACCAGCTTATCACCGACTTCATCCAGGCTCAGATAGGCAGTGAAATCATTGTCCCCGGGTTCCATCTGTTCCCGGTTTATAACCGATGCCGATACCCGCCAGCCGGAGAAGGCAGTCTCTCCGGGAATTTCAAGGTCAATTTCACCGCCCAGAGGAGAAAACGGAGATAAAGCCAGCGATTCCATGGTCAGCATGTAACGGTCATACTCTATAATAAAGGCTATGCCTCCCGGTAGACTTAATTTTTTACCGGCAGGCTTATTCAGTGCCGCCAGAATGTCTTCGATATGGCGGGTCTCGATATCTCTCAGACTGCCTGAAATATCTTCTATCGCTTTTCGAAGAAGGTGACGCTGCAGGGCGGGAGGTAACACCAGAAAGCCCTCCTTGTCCAGAATAATCGTCTTTCCCTGTCGCTGAGCTATACTGTCCCACAGGCGGGAGCTTTCTATATCCAGAAAATCGAGTTCATCACCGGCGATACGGGCGGTCCTGAGGAGCACATCAGCTATACGCTCGTTCAAGCTCTCGAGCACGGGCAGCAGCTGATGACGGATTCTGTTTCTCAGCGGTGATAGCGACAGATTCGTGGCATCAGTCCTGGGTTCAAGCTTATTTTGATGACAGTAGCCGTTGGTCTCCTGCCGGCTCATTACGAGCAGAGGCCTGATAACCTCGATGCTCTTATCATCCAAACGCCAGAGCGTTTTTGGCTGAAGACCCCTCAGTCCTCTGGTACCCGTCCCCCTGATAAGATGCATCAGTATCGTCTCTATATTGTCATCCGAAGTATGCCCTACCGCTACACTGTCAGCCCCTGTAGTCTCCGCCAGTTCAGCCAGAAAAGTGTATCTCACCTCACGGGCTGCCTCTTCCAGCGAATAGCGGTGGAGGGTGCGGTATGCCTCCACGTCACGCTCTTCAATGGTGCAGGGTATTCCGAGCCGTTCTGCCAGCCGGGAAACATACCTGGCGTCAGCCTCGGACTCCCTGCCGCGGAGACAGTGATTGAGATGGGCAACGTACAGGTCGATACCGAGTTCTTTGTGTATTCCTGCGAGAATGTGAAGTAGACATACCGAGTCAGGTCCACCGGACACGGCAACAAGCAGCCGGCGCTTTCCTTCCACCAGGCTGTGTTCCCGGATGAAGCGTAGCACCCTCTGTTCCGGTGGTTCCCGGCGTCCCTGTTTTTTGAAAACCATTTATTCTCCGATAAGACTTTTCCTATTCTTACCAGATTATTTGAATTTCTTCAACAGGATATCCGGCGTCCACAGGGCTGCTGGCGCCTGCCTTCCACCATGGATAAGGCTTTCCGATAGTCAGCTCTACCTCTCTATCAGACTGGGGTTCGATGTAAACCAGTCCCTTATCAATGGTATCAAAGGCAACCAGGGCATGAGCCCATTTCCTGGAGCGAATGCTGACATATGCCGCCCGGATACCTATGCTTTCAGCGCTGTTATTAAGGTCGGCGGCATAATCAAAGCAGGTATACTCATCGGCTACATACTGGTTGGAGTCTGTATTATCGTCGGCAAGAAACGCTTGAAGCTCTTTATATTCGGGGATACGCAGTATTACCAGGCTTCCCGTCCCATCACGGCTACCGCAATCCTTGCTGATTTCCAGTCCTCTTAAGTATCCTTCGCTATATGCACTGCCGTAAGCTTCACGGTATCCGGTCGTGTAAGTCTGGGTATAGCCTTCATCATAGCTGCTGTCATAAGCTGCCTTAACCTCGCCATCGTACCTTCCACCCACAACTCCCAGGTATACAAAGATATCCAGAATTACGAGCAACCCGACCAGGATAACCATTGCCAGGAAGATTTTACTAATCGCTATCAGAAAGCTGATATCTTTCACTATGGTGTATTCGCTATAATAGTATGGATTTCTGTTTCTTCTCACCATACCACCGTCACCCTATCAACGATTCCTTCACCACCCGAGTTGTCACCATCATATAAACCCTGATAGGTTTCACCTGCTTCCACCCTTACCACTCTATGCGACCACGGTTCTATTACCACCGGTCCCCTGTCCCTGGTATTAAAAATTGCCAGATGGTAAACATATACCGTCGTCTCAGGAGATGGCATTGCAACACGGCACCTGACATATCCAACGTGGATACCATTACGTTCAGCGTAATCGCTGATTTCCCAGAAAGTTTCCAGCTTCTCTTCCGTCAGGAAATCCATCACCTCGTCATAGGTAGGGTCGTACAGGAAATAATAGCTGCCAAGACTGTTTGTATCACCTATGATTTCTGCCTGGGCATAGATATCCCTGCTACCTTCCTGGAAGCCGGTTTCGCTTCCCTCTCTGAAGCCGTCTTCGTAACCCCGGGCAAATCCTTCTTCGAAGCCGTTATCAGTGGCGACGGCAACATCGCCCATGTAATTAGTGTGGGCAAAAGCGCTGAGACCGATTCCGACGCCTATTATGGCGATAATAAAGATAAGAGCGATTAGCAGGCCCTTCACCGTCCGCCCCCCGAACTTTTCACTAAAATCATTATAGAAGCTGCTGACGGGCAAATACAAATTGATGTAAATCAATCGGAGGGGTTTAGTTTTTCAGGATAAGTCTGGTACGGTGAATAGACCGGGGATAGCGAGTAAAGCCCAGGGCGAGGGCAACCTGCTCCGGTCTGCCCGAGCCGCCGCTGTCGCAGCGCAGTCTCATCCCTATGGTGCAGATATCGTGATTGGCGGAAACGAGCCAGAGGTCATCAATCAGGGCTCTAAGGTCGTAGTTCCGGCGCCCGGTATCCCTTTCATGGTACCAGGGAAGGTTTTCCCGCGAGAGTAGAGCTGTAAGGGCTGAATCCACATTCTCCGGTCCCTCCGCTGTTTCCACACCCACTCTGTATTCAGCGTAGCTTACCTGCGACTGAAGAGAGGGCAGGTTCATGCCTATCTGGTTCACTCCGGTGATTTCAACACCGGGTGGCAGTTGTTTGCTGACGGCGGCGGTAAACCAGTGCGGAGATGCCGTCCTGGCGAGAAATATATCGAGAAGCTCGGCTTCGCCCGTCACTCCCACGGCAAGCGGTGCGGCAAGCGACAGTCGGGGGTGCGGGTTAAAACCCTCCGAATAGGCAATCTGTATACCTGCCCGGATAAGCGCTCTCTCCCAGAGCCGCATAATATCCAGGTGAGAGATATATTTAATCTCTTCTCCTCTGGAGAACCTGACTCTAAGACGCTGCATCTTCTCTCTTTACTTTTGGTTTTGCCAGCACGATTTTCTCAATCTTCATTCCGCGCATTTCCATTATCGTAAGACTCATCCCTTTATACCACAGCCGTTCACCCGTCCTGGGTATACGTCCCAGCAGGCTGAGGATAAAACCGGCTACCGTCTCGTAGTCCTCGCTTTCGGGTAAGTCCAGCTCCATTTCCGCATTGGCTTCCTCGATATTCATACCGCCGTCAATCTGAAAGGTATATTCATCGATGGCTTCGAATTCCTTCTCCGCTTCGGCGAACTCGTCACCCACGGCGCCGACTATCTCCTCGACCAGCCGGCTGAGGCTGACGATACCCGCCGTGCCGCCGTATTCGTCTATAACCACCGCCAGACGGTAGTTCTTGTCCCTCATCTCGGTAAATAGCTCCTTGACGTACTTTGACTCAGGAGTGAAGTAAGCCGGACGGATAAGCTCGTCTATCTTATCTTCCTGCGTCATCGACTCTTTCGCCTGCGCCATCAGCACATCCTTTACCGCCAGCATCCCTATCACATTATCCGTGTTTTCCTCGTACACCGGGAAGCGTGAGATAGGTGATTCCGCATATATCTTGAGGAAGTCTCCCAGGGTGGTACCTTTCTCTACCCAGAATACCTCGGTCCTCGGGACCATTACCTCGCGTACCGGACGGTCACCGAATTCAAAGACATTATCCAGCATCTTGGCTTCGGTCTCCTCCATCGTCCCGTCCTTGTGTCCTACCGATATCATGGTACGGATTTCTTCCTCGCTGACCAGTGACCTTGGAACAGGCGTACCACCAACCAGCCTGGTTAAGCCGGTGGATATCCAGCTGAGAGCGTACACGAACGGGAAAAATACCCAGAAGAGTATCTCTATCGGCCGGGCAAAGGCGAAGGAGAACTTCTCGGGGTGGCGGTTTGCTATCGTTTTCGGAGTAGTTTCAGCAAGTATCAGTATAACGACGGTCAGCCCCAATGTAGCTATCAGGACACCTTGTTCTTTCCACAATGAGACTGCCATTGCTGTAGCCAGAGCTGTAGCTGCGGCATTAACCAGGTTATTTCCCAGCAGGATAATCGAGAGAAGCCTGTCCGGTCTCTGTATTAGCCGTGATACCCTTGCCGCGCCCCTAACTTCGGTACTGACCATCTGCTCTACCCTGACCCGCTGCAGGGAGAAAAATGCTATCTCCGAGCTGGTGAAAAAGGCAGACAACGCTATACAGACAACAAGCAATATTATATATAAGGTCTCACTACCGTCCATGTTTCTTCAGTCAGTTCTCCTGATTACTGGTTTTTCTCTTTAGGTACACTTTCTGTTCTGGTTTTCTCTTTCGTCAGCAGTACTTCTTCTATCTTCATACCGCGCATTTTGGTTATCACAAGCTTGACGTTCTTATACCTTAACTGCTCACCCTGTCTTGGTATACGCCCTATAAGATGAAGGATAAAGCCGGCTATCGTCTCGTAATCCTCGCTTTCGGGCAAATCCAGCTCCATTTCCTCGTTTATTTCCTCAACGCGCATGCCGCCGTCGATCTGGAAAGTGTAGAAATTGATTACCTCGAATTCCTTTTCCGCTTCCGCCAGCTCATCACCGACCGGACCGACTATCTCCTCGACCAGCCGGCTGAGGCTGACAATACCCGCCGTGCCGCCGTATTCATCAATAACCACAGCCACTCTGTAGTTATTATCACGCATTTCGGTGAAAAGCTCGTTAATCAGCTTTGTCTCGGGCGTAAAGTAGGCAGAGCGCACCAGCTCATCGATGACTGTCTCCCTGGTAATCTCGCCCTTTGCCATGCCCATCAATACATCCTTTATAGACAGGATTCCAACCACGTTGTCCATATTTTCCTTAAAGACGGGAAACCTTGAAATGGGTGATTCCGCATAAAGAGAAAGAAAATCAGCTACTGTGGAACCCTGCTCGATAGCAATAACCTCGGGTCGGGGAATGGTAACCTCACGGACAGGCCTGTCGCCGAAGTCAAAGACATTATGCAGCATCCTGGCTTCGTCTTCCTCAACCGTCCCCTCTTTGTGCCCGACCGAAATCATGTTACGTATGTCTTCTGCCGTCGCCAGAGACCTTGGCTCAGGCTCTCCTCCGGTAAGTTTGCCCAGACCCAGGGCTATCTTTCTCAACACATAAACGAAAGGCGCCAGAAGCCAGGAAACAACCTCCAGGGGTCTGACGGCGAGCAGAGACAGCCTTTCGGCATGATGGACAGCCACTGTTTTGGGTGTGGTTTCAGCGAAAATAAGCAGGATAATAGTTGTAGCCACGGTGCCGATTAGTACGCCCTGCTCGGGCCAGTGTGAAATAGCCAGAGCTGTTGCTAAAGCCGCCGCGGCGGTATTGAAAAACGTATTGCCCAGCAGCACGGTTGAGATGAACTTCTCCGGCTTCTGTATCATCCTGGCAACACGCTTTGCACCTCTTACCTCTGTGCTTACCAGATGCTCCAGCCTTATTTTTTGCAGTGAAATAAAAGCCGTTTCAGAGCCAGAGAAGAAAGCTGAGAGTATAATGCAGACGACAAGAAGCACTAAGTATAGTGCTTCAGTGCTAGACAACCACCATCACCTGCCTAAATATATGTTCATTACTACTAATAGCAACCAACATGATATCATCTGGTTACTATATTGTCAAAAAAATAAACAATCAGATGCAAACACTACCTATTTATCATCTCATCCGACAGTAATCTGTGGAAGGATCTACTCGCATTTGGATGCTAATAGCTACCTCACCCCTGACCCTTCAGGGTGAACCTTTCAG
>CAZBAN010000071.1:0-8773 GCA_964489895.1 uncultured Dehalococcoidales bacterium | reverse complement strand
GCCTACCTGGCTGATAAAGGGCTGGTGAAGGCGAGTATCGCCCGTAAACTCTCGGCTATCCGCTCCTTTTACCGCTACCTGGTGCGTGAGGAGATAATGTCGTTAAATCCCGTCCAGGATACCTCTTCACCCAAGCTGGACAGGCGTTTGCCCTCTTTCCTTACCGCTGACGAGGTAACACGGCTCCTGGAAGCCCCGGATACGGCCAGACCGCAGGGGCAGCGAGACCGCGCTTTCCTGGAGCTGCTCTACGCCTCAGGTCTCAGGGTAAGCGAGCTGGTAGGTCTGGATACTGAGCAGATAAACCTTGACACGCGTGAAATCAGGGTCTGGGGCAAGGGGTCCAAGGAACGGATGGTGCTGATGGGAGAGCCGGCGGCGGCTGCTCTCGTAAATTATCTGGGTAAAGGCAGACTGCAACTCCTGGGTAACAAAAAGACCGGCGCCGTGTTTTTAAATTATAAAGGGGGAAGGCTCTCGGACCGGAGCGTGCAGAAGATACTGCAAAAATACGCTGATTCAGCCGGCATCAGGAAAAAGATACATCCCCATATGCTGCGTCACACCTTTGCCACCCACATGCTTGACGGCGGAGCGGATTTACGCGTGGTGCAGGAGCTTCTGGGACATGCCGACCTCTCGACAACACAGGTCTATACTCATGTGAGTAAAAGCCATGCGAGGAAGGTCTATTTGTCCGCCCACCCGATGGCGCGTGAAGATCAGGACGGTGATGAACTTGAACACGATTAACCGGCTCGCCAGGCTGCGCCAGAACCTGACCGAAAAGGAACTCGATGGTATTTTTATCTCCCAGACGGAGAACCGGTACTATCTGTCCGGCTTCGACGGCTCGGCGGGCTACCTGCTAATCACGCCGAAAGACGCTGTCCTGGCTACTGACTTCCGCTATATAGAACAGTCAAAAGAGCAGGCTCCGGAATACAGGGTATTCCGGATAACCGGCGGAGTATCAGAGTGGTTTCCCCGACTGATAGATGTACCAGGACTTAAAAAGCTGGGTTTCGAGTCCGGTGACATCACCTTTGTCATGTACCTACAGTTGATAGACTCGTTGAAACAGACTGGGTCCTCGCTCCAGTTTGTCCCCGTGGACGGACTGGTAGAGTCGCTCAGGGCAATAAAGGAACCGGAAGAAATCGATTTGATTAAAAAGGCTGTCGAAATAACCGACAGGGCTTTTAGCTATATCGAGGACTATATCCGTGAGGGCATGACCGAACTGGAGGTCGCCTGGGAGCTGGAGAAATTCCAGCGTGAACAGGGAAGCCAGTCGATGCCTTTCGATATAATCGTGGCTTCGGGACCGAATTCAGCCCTGCCTCACGCCAGGCCTTCGCAGCGCAGGATAAATCAGGGCGAGCCAATAGTTATCGATATGGGGGCGAGGGTCGGCGGTTACTGCAGCGACTTTACTCGTACCCTGTGTCTAGGTGAACCCGACGATACCTTTAGACAAGTATATGATACCGTGCTCGGCGCCCAGCTGGCGGCGATAGCTTTGATAAAGGAAGGGATGAGCGGTAAAGAGGCGGACGGGTTTGCCAGGACTGTTATCGAAGAAGGAGGCTACGGTGAAGCCTTCGGTCATTCGCTGGGTCATGGTGTAGGGCTTGCCGCCCACGAACAGCCCCGGCTTGGTCCGAACTCGGAGGACATGCTCACCGAAGGCATGGTATTCTCGGTTGAGCCGGGCATTTACCTGCCTGGCTGGGGCGGAGTAAGGATTGAGGATTTAGCTGTAATTGAGAACGGGGCGCTCAGCGTGCTCTCCAAGGGCAGAAAATAAGGGCTGGAGTTTAAAGCATGATAAGTGGCAGTGAACTGAGAAAAGGTGTGATTATTGAACTGGATGGTAAGCTTTATCAGGTTATTGATTACCACCATGTGAAGATGAAGAGGACCGCCCTTGCCAGAGTGAAATTACGCGACATGGAAGGTGGTCATACTATAGAACAGAGTTTTCAAACGGACGCGAAATTTACCCGGGCGCGGCTCGAGTTTCGTGCCATGCAATACCTGTATAACGACGGCGACCTTTACTATCTTATGGATGAAGAAACATTCGAGCAGACACCGATTAACGCCGAACAACTCGGCGATTCAATAAACTACCTCAAGGAGGGCATGACTCTACAGGTGGCAAGCTACAAAGGGAAAATGGTAGACGTTGAGTTACCTATTACCGTTGACCTTGAAGTGGTCGAAACAAGCCCAGGTTTCAAGGGAGATACCGTCACCGCCGGAACGAAGCCGGCGACACTTGAGACAGGTATCACGGTTCAGGTTCCTTTGTTCATAAACGCCGGAGATAAAATAAAGGTTGATACCCGGGACGGCAGCTATATTGAGAGGGCTTCCTGAGTTGGAGGTTACCTGTCGAATAAAAGGGATTGAGGTCTGATACATTGCTGAAGGCTGACTTTCATATTCATACGCTATACTCGATGGATTGCCAGACGAAGCTGGAGGATATAATCGAACGGTGCATCGAGATGGAAATCGACTGTATAGCTATTTCCGACCACGGTACTGTAGAAGGAGCGCTGAAGATGCAGGAGATAGCTCCTTTTAAGGTGATTGTAGCCGAGGAAGTTTTAACTCCGAATGGTGAAATAATGGGTATGTTCCTTAAAGAGACAATTCCCAGTGGCATTAGCATCGATGAGGCGATATCCCGTGTTAGAGAACAGGATGGCCTTGTCTGCCTGCCGCATCCTTTTGACCAGTTCAGGGGGCTCGCTTTGAGTACTGATGAGATAGATAAGCTGGCGGAAAGGATTGATATCGTTGAGGTTTTCAACGCCAGGAGTCCGCTGTCCACGGCAGCGGAAAAAGCCCTGGCTTACGCCGAGAAACACAAACTCCCCGGTACTGCCGGGAGTGATGCCCACTCACCCGGCGAGATAGGCAGGACCTACGTAGAGATGCCGGATTTCAGTGACAAGGAAGAGTTTCTTCAAGCGCTGAAAAAGGGGGAGATATCACAGCATAAAGCCAGTATTCTGGTGCATCTGAACTCTACCTGGGCAAAGATAAAGAAGTCTTTCTAGGCTCAAGCATACATTAAACTTTCCCCGATGATATAATATGTATTACGCTCTCATGGATAAAGAATTCACAATACTGGACCACACAGCTGATGTCGGTATTATCGCCTATGGCGGCGACATGAAGGAGGCGTTTGCCAACGCAGCCAGGGGCATGTTCAGCCTGATAACCGACCTCGACAGCATTGAAGAGTCCGAGTACCGGGATGTAGAATTGACCGTATCCGATGAAGAGAGCCTGCTGGTGGAATGGCTGAATGAGCTTATTTACCTGTTCGACGTGGAAAATATGGTATTCAGGAGGTTTAGTATTTCCAGACTCACCAGGACTTCGCTTAAAGCCAGAATCTACGGGCAAAAGGTGGATACTGCCAGGCATGAAATAAAAACGGGGATAAAAGCTGCAACCTACCATATGCTCTCAATTGAGAGAGATGATGTGAACAGGGTGCAGGTACTGTTCGATATCTAGGAGATGAAATATGCCGGCTCCGTGGCGAGAGATATTAAAAAAGATAGATGACTACCGCTGGGAGATTCCCACCGATTACAAAGCTGGAATGACCGTACCGGGCCTTATTTATGCCAGTGAAGCCATGCTGGGTAAGATCTGGGAGGATAAAGCTTTCGAACAGGTAGCCAATGTGGCTTTTCTTCCCGGGATTGTCGGGCACTCAATGGCTATGCCGGACATTCACTGGGGCTACGGTTTTGCCATTGGCGGTGTGGCTGCTACCGGGGTCGAAGACGGCGTTGTCTCCCCGGGAGGCGTCGGTTTTGATATAAACTGCGGCGTTCGACTCCTCCGAACGAACCTGACCGAGGAGGAGGTACGACCTAAAATAAACCAGATAGTGAACGAGCTGTACTTTAATGTCCCCTCAGGTGTGGGCTCCAAGGGCAAGTTAAAGGTATCAGAGAAGGAACTGGATGAAATTATGGTCAATGGTAGCCGGTGGGCGGTGGAAAAAGGTTTTGGCGATGCCGAAGATGTGACGGCTACCGAAGAATCGGGATGCATTAAGGGAGCTAATCCTGACAAGGTAAGTGCTAAAGCGAAACAACGGGGGATTCCGCAGCTCGGAACGCTGGGCTCGGGTAACCACTTTCTGGAGGTATCGGTCGTTGATGAGATTTACGACCCCGATGCTGCCGGTGTTATGGGAATCATAGAGACCGGACAGGTAGTCGTTATGATACATACCGGCTCACGTGGATTCGGGCACCAGGTCTGTACGGACTACGTTGCCCTTCTCGGCAATGCCGTGATGAAATACGGTATCAGCCTGCCCGACCGCCAGCTTGCCTGCGCTCCGGTGCAGTCGCCCGAGGGAAAAGACTATCTGGCGGGTATGGCAGGCGCTGCCAACTACGCCTGGACAAACCGGCAGTGCATCACTCACTGGACAAGAGAGGCTTTTATGAAGGTGTTCGGTAAGAGCCGGAAAGAACTGGGACTGGAGCAGATATACGACGTCGCTCATAATATAGCCAAGATAGAAGAACACACCGTAGGCGGTAAAAAACGTACACTATGCGTTCACCGCAAAGGGGCGACCCGGGCTTTCCCACCCGGAAATCCGGACATACCTCAGGCTTACCGGGATATCGGGCAGCCCGTACTTATCCCGGGGGACATGGGACGTTACTCCTACGTGGCGCTGGGTACCGATACGGCGATGAAGGAAACTTTCGGCTCCACCTGCCACGGAGCCGGCAGAATGCAGAGCCGCTCGGCGGCGAGGCGTATGCTAAAAGGCGCCGATGTTGTCCGCGTACTGGCTGAGAAAGGGATTACCGTTAAGGCAGGCAGCATATCTTCACTGGCAGAAGAAGCCTCTGAAGCTTATAAGGATGTGTCCGAGGTGGTTGATGTTACCGAGCGAGCAGGCATATCCCGGAAAGTGGTAAAATTAGTACCGGTGGGTGTAATCAAAGGATGAGAAAATAAAGATACCTGGTCTGAGTACTACCGATATCTGGAAAGGAGATAAACATGGGTATGGAAAACTGGACACTGCTTCATCTGGGGCTGTCGGTAAAGAACATGGATGAGGCCGTCAGCTACTTCGAATCACTCGGAGGAAAGGCTGCCGATAGACCGGCAATCGTGCTGGACAGTGCTAACTTCGATAATCTTAAGACCTACGGCAAGACCGATGCTCCGCCGTGGAAGATTAAAATAAAGATGCTTGACCTGGGACCACTGACGCTTGAGCTGACCGAGCCTGTCGAGGGTGGTAATTACAACGAGACCTACATGGACGAGCACGGAGAGGGAGCCAACCACGTTGCCTTCATTGTGGATGACCTTGCGAAAGAGGTTGCGGAGCTTGAATCCAAAGGAGTTCCGGCGATGTACCACGCCGCGGGCAGGTATGCCTATATGGATGCCCGTAAGGTAGGCGGACTGGTTATCGAGCTTATGCAGAAGGGTGAGTTACCTCCCCGACGCGATTAACCGAAGTAAATGCGACTAAAGATAAATTATGGCAGTTGAGGCGGTCTGAATAGGCTGTCGTATATTTATGTCCTGTGTTTAGTAAGCCAGTATTCCACGCTGTCAGCCAGCGCCATCCAGCTTGCTTCTATGATATTGGTTGAGCTGCCTACAGTCGTCCACTCATCGGTACCATCGCCGGACTCGATGAGCACGCGTACCTGTGACCCGGTGCCGGTGCTCTCTTCAAGGATGCGCACCTTGTAGTCGACCAGCTTTACCGAAGCCAGAGATGGATAGTACTGAAGCAACGCCTTTCGCAGTGCCTGGTCGAGGGCGTTGACGGGACCGTTACCCTCGGCGGCGGTATGGATTACCTCGCCTTCCACTTTTACCTTTACCACCGCTTCTGAAAGCATTTCATCCGAGTCTGTTTTGGTCGAATGACGCCGCTTGTTTTCCACGACTACCATGTAGTCGACCAGTTCGAATGGCGGCTTGTAGTCCGGTATCGCCCTGCGAACGAGCATTTCAAAAGAAGCCTCGGCGTTTTCGTACTGAAATCCCTGATTTTCAAGCTGTTTGACCTTTTGTAGTATTGCCCTTGTTTCAGGCGCACGAGGAGGCAACTTGATTCCCATCTTCGCAGCTATGTAGGTGATATTTCGCTTCCCGGACAGTTCGGAAACAACCGTCCTCTGTTTGTTACCTACTTTTGAAGGGTCTACATGCTGGTAGGCATCGGGCCACTTGGTTATCCCGTCCATGTGATATCCTGCCTTATGACTGAATGCACTGGCTCCTACATAAGGTGCGTAAGGGTCAGACACAAGGTTCGCAAGCTCACTGACATAGTGAGAAACGTCTGTGAGTTTGCTTAACTGTTCCTCGGTAACGCAGTCTATACCCATTTTCAGTTTCAACGCCGGGATAATAGAGCAGAGGTTGGCGTTACCGGTACGCTCACCGTAACCGTTTATCGTGCCCTGCACGTGTGTGACTCCCGCCTTCACCGCCACCAGTGTATTGGCTACTGCCATGCCGCCGTCATTGTGAGTATGAATCCCGAGAGCTACTTTAGTTGCCCGTTTTGCTGCCTTAACGGCTTTTTCTATCTCGTCCGGCAGAGCACCGCCGTTGGTATCGCAGAGCACCACGCAGTCGGTTCCGGCATCAGCGGCAGCCATGACGCAGCGTAAAGAGTAGTCCGGGTTTGATTTGTAGCCATCGAAGTAATGCTCCGCATCTAAGAAAACCGTCATGCCTTTTGATTTGAGGTAACGGATTGTATCGGCAATCATGCCGAGGTTCTCATCGAGCGTGGTATCAAGCACGTGCTTGACCTGCAGGTCGGACGCTTTGGCGACGATCATCGCAGCCTGAGCCCCGGAATTAGCCATTATAGTGACGGCATCGTCTTCTTCTGCTTTCAGTCCGACACGCCGGGTACTGCCGAAAACAACAATCCGGGCATTATTGAGTTTAACTTCCGGAACCTTTTGAAAAAACTCTGCGTCTTTCGGATTCGAACCAGGATAACCGCCTTCTATATAGTGGATGCCAAGTTCATCCAGTTTTTGAGCAATATGAAGCTTGTCCACCAGAGAGAAGGATATACCCTCACTCTGGGCTCCGTCGCGCAGTGTGGTATCATATAATTCTACGGAAACCAACTATACCTCTCCTATTGCGGCGCTTATAAGGTCGCCCATTTCCCGTGTCCCCACCTTTGTTTTACCTTCATCCATTATATCATAGGTGCGGTAATCCTTATTCAGGACAGCTTCGACAGCCCCCTCGATGGTCTGCGCTTCTATGGTCAGACCGAGGGAGTAACGCAGCATCAAAGCCGTGCTTAGGATACTGGCGATTGGATTAGCCATGTCTTGCCCGGCGCGGCGCGGCGCGCTGCCGTGTATGGGTTCGTACAGACCGGGTATGGCAGTCCCCTCCTGCGGCACTCCGGCGAGACTGGCGGATGCCAGCATCCCCATCGAGCCTGCCAGCATCGACGCTTCGTCGGTCAGGATATCACCGAAGGTATTTTCAGTCACCAGGACATCCAGATACCTGGGGTTCTGTATGATTCGCATCGCACAGGCGTCGACCAGCATATGCTCCAGCTCAACGTCCGGGTACTCTTCGGCTACCTCCATGGCTACCTGTCTCCAGAGTCGGGAAGACTCCAGCACGTTGGCTTTATCGACCGAGATGAGTTTCTTGCCGCGGGTACGCGCCAGTTCGAACCCTACCCTGACGATTCGTGCGATTTCCTGCTCGGAGTATGCCATTGAATCGACTGCCCGCCTGCCCCTGGCTGTCTGCCACCGTTTCTTGGGCTTGCCGAAGTAAAGTCCACCGGTAAGCTCGCGGACGAAGATAAAGTCGACTCCCCTTACGACCTCCGGTTTGAGGTTGGTACCGTCAACGAGCATAGGGAAGACCTTGACCGGACGCAGGTTTGCAAACAGGCCCAGTGATTTTCTGAGTCCTAAAAGTCCGTCTTCTGGACGTACTTTAGCCTTCGGGTCGTCCCATTTGGTACCGCCGACGGCTCCGAGAAGCACCGCCTGGGCGTCCTTGCACAATTTCAGTGTTTCTCCGGGCAGAGCCTCTCCGGTCTCATCTATAGCGATTCCGCCTACCAGACCTTCCTGAAGGTTGAAGTTGTGCCCGAATTTGTCACCGGTTGCTTTCAGCACCTTTACTGCTTCGCTGGTTACATCGGGACCGATGCCGTCGCCGGGCAGTACTGCCAGTTTGAATTGCATTAAGCCCTCCTTGAGTCGGCTATCCTTTTCCTGGTGTGTTCGATTAGGCCGCCGGCTGCAATCAGTTCCCCCATAAAGGCGGGGTATGGTTTTGCGGTAAAGACCTTGCCGTTCCTGGTGTTGGTAATACTGCCGCTGGACAAATCGACTTCCACTATATCGCCGGATTCTATATTATTCACCGCTTCCGCGGATTCGAGGAGCGGCAGGCCGATATTTATGGCGTTACGGAAGAAGATACGGGCAAAGCTCTTGGCGATTACGCAGGAGATTCCGGCTGCTTTAAGAGCTATCGGGGCGTGCTCCCGCGAGGAGCCGCAGCCGAAGTTTGTGGTCGCCACCATTATATCGCCAGGCTCGACCCTGGACAGGAACTCCCCGTCTATGTCCTCCATGCAGTGCTCTGCTAGCTCGTCAGGTTCGGACAGGTATAAATAGCGCGCCGGAATAATTTCATCCGTATTAACATCAGAGCCGTATTTATGGACTTT
>CAZBAN010000070.1:0-9075 GCA_964489895.1 uncultured Dehalococcoidales bacterium | reverse complement strand
TCCCACTCAATCGTTGACGGTGGTTTGGACGTAATATCAAAGACAACACGGTTCACGCCGGTCACTTCATTAACGATACGGCTGGACATCCGTGCCATCAGGTCGTACGGTAGGCGTGCCCAGTCGGCGGTCATGGCATCTTCACTGGTAACGGCTCTGATAGCGACCAGATAATTGTAAGTACGGAAGTCTCCCATCACCCCCACGCTTTTTACATCGGTAAGGACGGCAAATATCTGCCATAACTGGTGATAGAGCTTCGCTTTCTTTATTTCATTCATCACGATAAAATCTGCCGAACGTAATATTTCCAGCTTCTCGGAAGTAACGTCGCCTATAATACGGATAGCCAAGCCCGGTCCCGGGAACGGCTGTCTCCATACCATTTCTTCAGGCATGCCCAGCTCCAGACCTACCTTGCGTACCTCGTCTTTAAACAGATAGCGTAACGGTTCTATCAGGCTTAACCTCATCCTTGCCGGTAAACCGCCGACGTTATGATGGGTCTTTATGACTGCGGAAGCAGTACTGCCTGAAGCAGCACTCTCGATAACATCCGGATACAGCGTACCCTGGGCAAGAAAATCCACCCTGCCGAGTTTATTAGCCTCTTCCTCGAATACTTCTATGAACTCTTCGCCTATTACCTTGCGTTTGACTTCAGGGTCGGTAATTCCCTTAAGGCGATAAAGAAACCTGTCCGTGGCATCAACATAGATGATATTCATTCCCAGGTTCTCACGGAATACCTTGGATGTTCTCTCAACCTCTTCCCGGCGAAGAAGTCCGTTATTGACGAAAATACAGGTCAACTGGTCGCCCACAGCCCGGTGGATAAGAGTAGCCACTACCGCTGAATCCACTCCACCCGACAGGGCATTGATAACCTTGCCTTTACCGACCGTTTTCTTAATGTTCGATATACTATCGTTGATAAAATTACCTATCGTCCAGTTGCCTTTGCAGCCACATACCAGGTAGGCAAAATTTCTCAGGATTGTCTTTCCCTGGGGAGTGTGAGCCACCTCAGGGTGAAACTGAATACCATAAATTCCATCGTTATTACCCATAACGGCGACAGGTGAATTCTCCGTATAGGCGAGGGAGGTAAACCCCGGCGGCATCTCTTCCGTTCTGTCGCCGTGGCTCATCCACACCGGTATGGAACCATCCAGGTCTTTAAAGAGGGGTGATTCAGTATCACTCAAGTGAAGGATTGAGTGACCATATTCCTGTTTGGCGCCGGGAGAGACCTGACCGCCAAGCTGCTTGGTTATCATATGCATGCCATAACATATTCCCAGTATCGGGATATGACTCTCATAGATATAAGACGGCGCCATAGGCGCATTTGGTTGATATACGCTCGCAGGTCCTCCGGAAAGAATAAACCCCCTGGGATTGAGTGCTCTTATTTTTTCCCAGGGGGTGTCATAAGAAACCAGTTCGCAATATACCTGGCATTCACGTATACGCCGGGCAATCAGCAGACTGTACTGGGAGCCGAAATCCATGACTACTATAGACTCACGCTCCGTAGGAGGTGCAGCTTCTTCAGCGACAACGTGCTGCTCTCCGCCCATTTCCTTGGCAATCTCAAGGTAGGTGGAGACCTCGATATCGCCACTTGTAGTTACTCTGTGAACGCTGGTATCCGGGCTCTGCTTTGTTTTACGCTTAGGCACGTTTCTCCCAAATTATCGTTCAGGTTATAAAACTGCCATTTTAGCCCCGAGAGCTTTACACTGTTGTAAAGCATCTGAGGACGGCTCTCTCTGCGCTCCGACGTTATCAGCAGCTCTCTTGAGTCCCAATGTCTCACACAGCTTTGCCAGACTGTCTATAGCTACCTCTCCACCGCCACCATAGCTGCCGAACACGCCATAGGGTTTATTATCAACCTTACCTTTCAGAGTAAAAAATGTACGGTCGAAGTAGTCTTTCATCATTCCCGCTTCATAACCGAAGTAACTGGCTGTGCCCATAACAACCGCATCGCAATCGAGCATATCATCGGCATCTGCATCGGCTGCCTTTTTAAGGGTTACCGTAGCCCCCGCAGAGGCTGCACCTTCCCGGACAGCGTTCGCCATTTTCTCGGTATTGCCGCTTAATGAGTGGTAAATAATCAGCACTTTCGACATATATTCAGCTTCCCTCCCTCCTTCAGATAGCTCTATTATACATCAATCTGCCAAATATCGTAATAGCCTGAGGCTATTATTATCGCCTTTGGTAGCCCTAAGAGACTGTGATATACTGTTTTCGGGTAGAAAAATCAAAGAAAACCGGTAAATGAAGAGCGAATTTTCCTTAATCCAGGAGCAGATTGAAAGGGGAGTATCCATCCTCAAAGAAGGCGGTCTGGTTGCCTATCCAACCGATACCGTGTACGGACTGGGAGCCAGCGCCGCCATAAATGAGGCTGTAGAAAAGGTATATACGGTAAAAGACCGCCCCCGCAATATGGCTCTACCGCTGCTGCTTGCTGACGTATCCTGGATAAACGAGGTAGCCACATCGGTACCGGAAGTCGCCCGGTCACTGATAGAAATGTTCATGCCCGGTGCCCTTACCCTTGTACTGTTTAAATCAGAGGCTGTCTCCTACCTTATCACCGGGGGGAGTGCCACCGTCGCTGTACGCGTACCCGCCAACCCTATCGCTATCGCTCTCATCAAGGGACTCGGCATGCCGGTAGTCGGTACCAGCGCCAATCTCAGCGGTAAGCCCAGCCCCCTGACAGCCGATGAAGTATATTCACAGCTTGGTGACAGCGTAGACCTCATTATCGATGGCGGAATGTGTCCGGGAGGCAGGGAATCCACGATAGTAGACGTAACGGGAGAAGTCCCCGTGATAATCAGGGAAGGGGCAATATCCAGAGAAGAGCTCGATAAAGTAGTGAAGGTTCTACCTTCAGTAAAGGAGATGTAAAGTGCGTATTGCTATTGGTTGTGACCACTGGGGAATCGATTTAAAAAAGTCCGTTATAGAGGTACTCACCAAAGCCGGACACACTTATAAGGACTTTGGTTGTTACTCTACCGATGCGGTAGACTACCCTGACATCGTCAAAGAAGTAGGGGAAGCGGTAGCGCTGGGAGATTTTGAGCGTGGTATTTTGATATGCAACAATGGCATCGGTATGTCTATGGCTGCCAACAAAGTTAAGGGTATACGGGCTGCTCTGGTTTATACTGTCTTCAACGCTCGCCGTACCCGTCAACATAATGATGCCAACGTTCTCTGCCTCGGCGCCGGAGAAGAACAGATACACGACCCAGTATCTGAAATCGTTAATGCCTTTCTCACCACTGATTTTGAAGGAGGCAGGCACCAGCGCCGGGTGGACAAGATGATGGCTATGCAGGAGTGAATAATGAACGAAGATAAAATACAGATGGTAACACCATGTGGATATTGTTGTCTTGCTTGCCCCGGCTATATAAACAGCACCTGTACCGACGAAATCGCCATCCAGAAGGAAGCTATAAGGGCGAATCTAACTGTTGATAAGCTCCTAAGGAGTTGCAGTGGTTGCCGGCCGAATAAAGGGCAGCCGTACGGAGATATTATCTGCCAGACATATGATTGCTGCGTTAACAAGAAAGGGCTGGACTTCTGCTTTCAGTGTCCTGACTTCCCCTGCCTGAAACTGGCTCCAATCAGTGAAAGGGCTGAGGTAAGAAGGCATAATACTAAAATCTATAATCTGCTCATGCTGAAGAAGCTCGGTCTGGATGAATATATCCGGAAAAGCGGCGAGATAGCAACACAATGGGTAAGGGGAAAGACCCCATTACCGGGAGGCGATGTTCAGGTATAGACAAACGCCCCCGCTTATGAATTACCTTTGCCAATGGGAATTATGGTATGTCCGGTATGAGTCTGGCTTGACAATAAATTATAACTGTGTTACTCTAACAGCACGATGAAGAGAAACCAGATTATTTTAGTACTCGTTATTTATACATAGTCCGACCGGTGGGTCGTCTCAGTCAGGGCCGTCCCCACGGGACGGTCTTTTTTATAATAAAAAAGCATAATTATAAAGGAGAAAACATGAAAAGCGATGCTGTCAAGAAGGGTATAGAACGGGCTCCTCACCGCTCTCTCCTATGCGCTCTGGGCTGGAACCCGGATGACATAGACAAGCCTCTAATAGGAGTTGTTAACAGCTTTACCGAGATTGTTCCCGGTCATATACACCTCCGTGATATTGCCGAGGCAGTCAAACTGGGAGTGTCCAGCGGCGGAGGTATACCCTACGAGTTCAATACTATTGCTGTCTGCGACGGTATCGCCATGAACCACCCGGGCATGAAATACAGCCTGCCAAGCCGCGAGCTTATTGCCGATTCAATTGAAATAATGGCAGAAGCCCACGCCTTCGATGGTCTGGTGTTCATCCCTAACTGCGATAAGGTAGTACCGGCGATGCTTATGGCGGCTGTCAGGCTGAACGTGCCTTCCATATTTATAAGCGGCGGTCCCATGATGGCAGGGCAACAATATAAAAACGGTAAGTTTGAGAAGGTCGACCTCATAACCGTCTTTGAGGCGGTGGGAAAGGTCACCAGCGGTCAGATGACCGAGGAAGAGCTGGTAGAGCTTGAAGCCATCGCCTGTCCCGGCTGCGGTAGCTGCGCCGGTATGTTCACCGCCAACACCATGAACTGCGCCACCGAAGCAATGGGGATGGGACTTCCCGGCAACGGGACTATCCCGGCGATTGACGCCAGGAGAAGGCAGCTAGCCCGGGTGGCAGGACGGCAGTTAATGGAACTGGTGAAAGAAGATATCCGTCCTCTGGACATAATAACTGCGGACTCGCTCCATAACGCTTTCAGCGTGGATATGGCTCTGGGCGGAAGTACAAATTCGGTATTACATCTGATGGCGGTAGCCAACGAAGCAAAGATTGACTTCAATCTTTCTACGGTGAACGAGATAGGTCAGCGGACTCCTCACTTATGCCTGTTGAGTCCTGCGGGCCAGCAGCGCATTGAAGACCTTGACAGAGCCGGCGGCATATCCGGGGTGATGAAGGAACTGCAAGACCTGCTGAAGCAAAAAGCTAAAACAGTGTCAGGACAAACGGTAGCCCAGGTTATCGCTGAAGCTGATATAGTGGATAGAGAAGTCATTCACTCCAGGGCTGATGCATATTCAGTCACGGGAGGCATTTCCATACTCTTCGGCAACATCTCCCCGGAAGGCGCGGTGGTAAAAAGTGCGGCGGTGGCTCCCGAGATGATGGTCCATCAGGGACCGGCAAGGGTTTTCGACTCAGAGGAAGAGTCAATGCCGGCTATCATGAACGGCAAGATTAAACCTGGAGAGGTCGTCGTTATCCGCTACGAAGGTCCCAAAGGGGGTCCGGGGATGAGAGAGATGCTCACTCCAACCTCCCTCTTGAGCGGTATAGGTATGGACAAGGAGGTCGCTCTTATTACCGACGGACGTTTCTCCGGCGGGAGCCGCGGGGCGGCTATAGGACATATATCACCGGAGGCAGCCAGCCGCGGACCGATTGCTGCCCTGGTTGATGGAGATATCATAAAAATCGATATTCCCAACAGCAGGCTCGATGTCGAGCTCAGTAATGAAGAAATTGCCAGCCGCCTGGCAAAGCTGGCTGATTTTCAGCCCAGAGTGAAGACAGGTTATCTCAGTCGTTATACTGAGAGAGTGTCTTCAGCCAGTACGGGGGCAGTGTATAAATAAGAGGAGGGGCTTAACCATGAAGATGACCGGTGCCCAGATAATATGTGAATGCATGGCGAGAGAAGGGGTTGAGGTTATATTCGGCATCCTCGGTGGTTCTGTTTTACCACTTTACGATACATTGCCTCAATATCCGCAGCTCCGGCATGTTCTGGTACGGCATGAGCAGTGCGCTGCTCACGCCGCGGACGGTTATGCCCGCGCCACCGGCAAGGTAGGGGTATGCTTTGCTACATCCGGACCCGGGGCTACCAATCTGGTGACAGGTATCGCCAACGCCCACCTCGATTCTGTTCCGATGGTAGCAATAACCGGTCAGGTGGCTACGCCCTTTATCGGTAAAGATGCCTTTCAGGAAGTGGATATCACCGGTATCACCTTACCTGTTACCAAGCATAACTATCTTGTCCGTGATGCCGCATCGCTGGCAAAAACAGTCAGGGAAGCGTTTTACCTTGCCAGTAGTGGGCGCCCTGGACCGGTACTTATCGATGTACCCAGGGATGTATTTCAGGAGGAGGTCGAATTTAACTATCCCAGCAAAGTAGCCCCGCCTGGTTACAAACCGACACTCCGGGGTCACCCGACACAAATAAAGAAGGCAGCAAAGCTGATTAACGAAGCCAAGCGACCGGTAATCCTGGCTGGTAGGGGAATACTTATCTCCCAAGCCAGCGCCGAGTTGAGATATCTAGCTGAGACGGCTCAAATACCGGTTGTTACCACCTTGCTGGGTATAAGCAGCTTTCCGGAAAGCCACATACTGAACTTTGGCATGGGCGGGATGCACGGCATGGCTTACGCCAATATGGCGAACAGTGATGCTGATGTTATTATTGCCATCGGCATGCGATTCGATGACAGGTTTACTTCCAGGGTCAGCGGTTTCGCTCCGGGTGCTCGTATTATCCACATAGATATCGACCCGGTGGAAATAGGTAAAAATGTACGCGTGGATGTACCTATAGTTGGCGATGTTAAGGTTGTCCTCAAAGAATTGAATAAACTGGTCGAATCTACTCAACACATAGACTGGTTCGAGCAACTCGATGCCTGGCGTAAGGAACACCCGTCAACTGATATCAGGAACAGTGACGGGCTGCTACCCCAGTTTGTGGTGCGAAAAATATACGATGTTACTAGAGGTGAAGCCATTATTACCACCGGTGTGGGACAGAACCAGATGTGGGCAGCCCAGCACTACTGGTATAATAAGCCGAATCAGTTTATCTCGTCTGGTGGATTGGGAACTATGGGCTTCGGACTGCCGGCGGCTATAGGAGCAAAGGTAGGCTGCCCCGATGAGACGGTATGGTGTATAGACGGAGACGGTGGTTTCCAGATGACGATGCAGGAACTCGGTACTATAGCCCAGGAAAGGTCAGCGGTAAAGATAGCCATACTCGACAATGGTTTTCTTGGCATGGTAAGACAATGGCAGGAGCTCTTCTATGAGAGGAGATACGTGGCAACACCGCTGAGTGGTCCGGATTTCGTAAAAGTAGCCGAAGCTTACGGCATTTCTGCGCTGAAGGTGACACGTAAAGAAGACGTGGAGCCTGCCATCGAGAAAGCAATGGAGGAGGACGGTCCTTTCCTGATAGACTTTATAGTAGAACCGGAAGAGAACGTATACCCGATGGTGCCCCCGGGAGCAGCCATAACCGAGATGATGGAGGAACCGAGAGAATCGGCTAAAATTCTATCCGACTCAGCCAAACTCCCGACCAGCAATATCTAAATAAAGAGGTGGCAAAATGGCGCCAACAAAACATACGCTTGTTGCTCTGGTAGAAGATAAACCCGGAGTCCTGAACCGTATTTCAAGTCTTTTCAGAAGGCGCGGCTTTAATATTGAAAGCATAGCTGTCGGACACAGCGAGATACCGAATGTTTCCCGCACGACAATCGTTGTCGACGGCACGACTACCTCGGTGGAACAGGTAAGAAAACACCTGGATAAGGTTGTGGACGTAATCCGTGTAGTGGAGCTGGGTGAAGAAGATATGGTAACCCGGGAGCTAGCGTTGATTAAGGTTAAGTCCACTTCCAATACCCGGAGTGAGATTATGCAGATTGTGGACATATTCCGGGCTAACATAGTAGACGTCAGTTCCGATTCGGTAACGGTTGAGGTTACCGGTGACGAAAATAAAATCAATTCGCTGCTGAGCCTGTTTCAGGGCTTCGGTATCCGGGAATTAGCCCGGACGGGGCGCATAGCCATGACCAGAGGAGTTTTAAGCCCGCTGTCGGTAGAGAAGAAGTCTTCAGGGTCGGGGAGTAAAAAACAGAAAACAGAATAGACAATCATCGCATATTTATTTCGCTGGTAAATATTGATTTCAGTAAATAACTGAAGTATTATCAGTTAAAATATCGGGAGGTGTAAGATGTACCGCAGGATGCTGGTTCCACTGGACGGCTCGGAACTCGCTGAAGTTGTTTTTACTTACGCCAAGGAACTTGCCGGCAGGCTGGACATGGATGTTGTATTGCTTCATGTCGGCACTCCGGCATCAAAGAGTTTTAACCCGATGCAGCAGGCTTATATCAAACGCACTGCGGACGCGATAAGACGTCTGTCCCGCGAAGTGCAGCAAAGCACCGGCATGGAACAGGAAGGTGAACCGCTAAAGGTACGGGGCGAACTGGTGGAAGGTTACGCCGCCGATGAAATACTAAAATACGCCGAGGAGAACGAAATCGACATTATTCTTATGGCAACCAGGGGACACTCAGGTCTCAGGCGCTGGAATATCGGCAGCGTTGCCACTAAAGTACTCAGTGCGTCGAAGATTCCTGTCTGGCTTGTCCGCGCTGACCATGAACCCGAAACACCTTACGACCAATGGCCAAAAAGAACACTGCTGGTACCGCTAGATGGGTCCGAACTGGCAGAATCCGTTCTGCCACACGTAGAAACACTGGCAAAACAGAGAGGTACTGAAGCGCTGGAGGTTGTCCTGCTGAGGGTTGCAGAAACTCCGAGCATACCTTCTTATTATGGACCGGAGCTCTCGGGAGTTTCTCTTAACTGGGGAGAATATATGCAGCAAGAAGAGGTCAGGCGTAAGAAGTCAGCCACAGAATATCTTGAAAAAATTGAGGAGCAGCTAAAGGAAAAGAATATCAGTGTGCAGTCGGAAGTTGTAGAAGGGAAAGCTAATGACGAGATTATTAACTACGCAAACAAAGACCCGTACTGCATGATTATCATCGCCAGCCACGGGCGTTCAGGGCTGAGCAGGCTGGTATACGGCAGCGTCGCCGCAAACCTTCTACAGGGAGTGACCTGCCCGATATTAATGGTAAAACCCAAAGACAAGGAGAAAGACAAAGACA
>CAZBAN010000069.1:3596-9097 GCA_964489895.1 uncultured Dehalococcoidales bacterium | reverse complement strand
GTAAGTTGATATCAACCCCTGATTCCCCCCAGTAAAAATTCAGAAGATTCTACGAACAATATCTTGTCTGGAAAGGAGCGGTATTATGAGTTCTCTGACAATAGGTTTTGTGGGCGTGGGTGATATAGGAACACCGATGGCGAAAAGTATCTTGAAAGCCGGTATCCCGGTCATGGTTTATGACCTGAACAAAGGAGCTGTCGACAGGATGGTGGCAGAGGGTGCCAGAGCGGCAGGTTCCTGCCGTGAACTGGCGGAGGCTAATGATGCCGTCATCAGCATGGTCCGTGATATCCCGCAGACCGACGAAGTGGTTTTCGGTAAAGACGGTCTATGGGAGGGCGTAAGAGAAGGGAGCATTATTATTCTCTCCAGCACAATCGGTCCGTACTATCCACGGGAGCTCTATGCCAGGGGTAAAGAGAAGGGTGTGAGGGTGATTGATGTCGGCGTGACCAAGAACCTGCCCACAAACGAGATAGGACAGTTCACCCTGATGGTCAGCGGCGACGACGATGCCGTCGATAAGTGCTGGCCCGCTTTCGAAGCCATGGGCAGGAAAATTTTCCGCGCCGGAGCCATAGGCAACGGGCAGGCATACAAGCTGGTCAATAATATGACGGCATTTAATATCGGCACCGTCGTTCACGAGTGTTTGAACGTGGGTTTAAAAGCCGGTCTTGATATGAAGATGATGCTGGAGGTAATGGAAGAGGGCACCGGCGACAGCTGGATGGGACGCAGCATGAGCAACAGGCTGGCATCCGGCAGGATAATGCCTTCACCACCGCCTCCTCCCGGTGGCTCTCCTCCCCCGACATTCGTCAATAAAGACCTGGTTCTGGCAAGAGAGATGGCTGAAAAGGAGGAAGCGAGCATCCCCGTAGCCAGGTGCATGGACGAGGTGGACGAGGCGGTCGAGTACGATGCGTATACCAGAGCGATGAGAGGTTAGATATTTAGCTTCATATTACTAAAATTCGGGTTAGTCCGGGTGTATAACCTTTCCTTGGCGATTTTTCACAATCGTGAGTAATAAGTTATATAATATTACTATAAGCGATAAACATTTTTTAGAGATGAGAATTTTACGTGAGTATAAACTCAGAAAGGAGCCGGACAATTGAGTAACGGTGCAGATGGTCAGTATGAAGTACTCAGTCCCTGGGCAGTAGTCGACCCGATACCGCTGAGAGGTATCGCTACCCGCGTGGACAGCCTGGAGGGCAAAACAATCGGCCTGTTCAAGAATTTTAAACGGGCTGCCAGGCCGATGCTTGAAGTGGTCGAAAGGGAACTGCAGAAAAAATACCCCACCACCAGATTCAGCTGGTTCGAATCTAACGCCGCCAACGTTCTTGAAACGGAGACGGAGAATAAGGATAAATTCAGGGAGTGGGTGGAGGGCATCGATGCGGCGGTTGCTGTCGTAGGCGACTGAGGGGCGTGCACGAAGTACCTTGCGTACAACACGGTCGCTATAGAAGATTACGGCAAGCCGGTGGCTTTGCTTGCCAACTATGGTTTCGTAACGGATTCAATCTCGGCGGCGTCCGGCAAAGGAATGCCGGGAATAAGGTCGATATCGGAAAACGTTCCCTGTGAGAGCACGGTGAAGGCGGATATCGAGGCTGGCGTTACCGGGGTGCTTGATGAGATTATCGATGCTCTGACCAGACCTCTGACCGAGCAAGAAAAATCTCCGCCACCGATGGATACGGGAGAGACTGCCCGGATAATTTTCAAAGGCAATCTGGAAGAGGTAAACAGGTTTTTCTATCAGAGGGGATGGACCGACGGATTGCCGATTATACCGCCTACCGAGAAAGCGGTCGCCGAGATGCTGACCGGTACCGACCTGCCGCCCGACCACGTGGTAACCAAGATTATCCCCCGGATGGGGAAGGCTACGGTGGAGAAGATTGCCATCAACGCTGTCATGGCGGGAGCCTTACCGACCTATATGCCGGTACTGATTGCCGCGGCGCAGGCGCTGGCGGACCCGAAGACCAGGTTTGATACCTTCGAGGTCAGCACCGGCTCATGGGCGCCTTTCTATATACTGAACGGCTCTATCCGTAAGGATATCAATATCAACTGCAGCTCGGGCGCTCTCAGCCCGGGAGACATCGCCAATGCCGCCATCGGCCGGGCTATGGGACTCATAGTGAAGAACATCGGCGGGGCGAGGAAAGCCGTCGAAGACATGGGCGTGCTGGGCAATCCCGGCAAATATAGCCTGGTAATCGGCGAGAATGAAGAAGAATGCCCGTGGGAGCCACTCCATGTAAGCCGCGGCTATAAAAAGGAAGACAGCACCGTTACCGTGTTCTTCCCCAACTCCTTCAGCCAGACGATTCCCACGCAGACCGATGATAAAGGAATTATCCAGGCAATGATAAACAATGTCAGGGGAGGTGGGATGGCAGGATTTCTGCTTATCCCTGCCCATGCCAGATACCTTGCCAGTGAGGGCTGGACTAGAAAGCAGGTAATGGAGTACATAGTGGAGAACGCGGTTACGACTTCTGGACCCGGCGTTCCGCTTCCGTCCGATGAAGGCGGGGTGCGAAAATTGTTCTCCGATACCGGCAGTTTGATTATTGTCGTCGCCGGAGGTCCAGGCGTATTTAATGGGGTTCTTACCACTGCCGGAGGCGGTGCCATGAGCGGCTTCGGCAATGATTTTGTTACCATGAAAATAGAACTGCCGGCGAACTGGGATAAGCTGGTGGCGAAGTATAAAAACATCGTACCTACTTACGCAAAATACTAGTACCATTTGCGGTCTCCAGATAGACAGCGACGACCTGCGTATTCAGACATATGCAAAAAAGTTGATAAGTTTCCCGGACTGAAAAGGAGGTAACTTGAGATGAGTGGCGATAGTGCGCAGTATGAAGTACTCAGTCCCTGGGCTGAAGCGGACCCGGTATCGATGAGGGGTCTTAGCGCCCCCAGAGAAACCGACCTCAACGGTAAGAAAATCGGCATGTTCTGCAACATCAAGCAGGCTTCACACCGGATAATGCCGGTGGTGGAGAGGAAAATAAAAAACAGGTATCCTTCCGCCGGGTTCAGCTATTACCGGGGTAAGTCATTCTCCGTCTCGGAAATGGAGCCGCAGAACATAGACAGTTTCAATAAATGGATTGACGAGGTGGATACGGTTATTCTTGCCGTGGGCGACTGAGGGTCGTGCATGAAGTACCTTGTGTACGACACGATTTACATTGAGAACAGGAATAAACCCACGGTGACTCTCGCTTACAAGTATTTTGTCGACGATGCGGAGTCGGCTGCATCGAGTCGGGGACTGCCGGGGATAAGGCTGGTGCCGGAGCCTATCATTTCCGAGTGCAGCGTTATGGAGGAAATAGAAGCCGGGGTAGACGAGGTATTCGATAATATAATCGCTCAGTTGACCACCCCGCTGACCGGGGAAGAAAAGTCGCCGAAACAGAAGGAAGTGGAAAAGCCAGTCAGGATAATTTTCAAGGGCAATCTGGAAGAGGTAAACAGGTTTTTCTATCAGAGGGGATGGTCTGACGGACTGCCGGTTATCCCTCCTACCGAGGATGCGGTTGCCCGGATGCTGACCGGTACCGACCTGTCGCCCGACCATCTGGTAGCTAAAATGGAGCCGCGATTGGGGAAGGCTACCGTCGAGAGGATTGCCGTCAACGCTGTCATGGCGGGAGCCTTGCCCACCTATATGCCGGTACTGATAGCCGGCGTGAAAGCCCTGGATAACGGTCCTATGGCTGATGTCTGGGCGGTCAGTACCGGGGCATGGGCACCGCTGTGGATAATTAACGGTCCGTTACGCAAAGACCTGAACATAAACGACGGTTTCGGGGCTTTCAGCCCGGGAGTAATCGCCAATGCCACCATCGGTCGTGCCCTTGCCCTCATCACCAAAAATATTCGCGGGGTACGAAGAGGGATAGAGGATATGGGGGTACTCGGTAACCCGGCGAAATACAGTCTGGTCACCGGAGAAAACGAGGAGGACAGTCCCTGGGAACCTCTGCACGTCGAGCGCGGCTTGAAAAAAGAAGACAGCGCAGTTTCCCTTTCGTTCCCGAACAGCTATCAGCAGCTCAACTCATACGCTACCGACGATATGGGCTTACTGAAGACCATCACCTCCAACATCATGCCCAGGGTGATGGGGAGTCTGAGTATCATGATAACCCCTCCGAATGCGCAGATTCTTGCCGGTAAGGGCTGGACGAAGGACAAAATCAAGACCTTTATCGCGGAAAATACCTTCACTGATAGAGACCACCTTCCCCGGTACCCCGGAGGCGATGACGAGAAGAAGGACCCCAGTGAAGACATTCCGGTGTTCAGGTCCAGACCGGGACAGCCGCCGCCGATTCAGATTTTCGTCGCCGGAGGCTGGGGCTCGCTGACGGGACTGCTTTCGGGACAAACGTCCATAATGGAGAAAATAGAACTGCCGGCGGACTGGGATAAGCTGGTGGCGAAGTACAGGAACGTGGTGCCGACCTATGTAAGGTATTAGGGTTTAGTCTAGTTTCTGGATAGTGGGAAGGAGGAGACTAAGAACGTGTTTGACTATGACGCCGTGATTATCGGCGGCGGACCCGGAGGCCTGACGGCGGGGCTTTACCTGGGCAGGGGCAACTGGAGGACCCTCATCCTGGATAAAGAGAGCTTCGGCGGCTATATCAAGAATATAGAGTTGATTGAGAACTACCCGGGTTTTGCCGACGGTATTGCCGGCGCTCAGCTTGCCAGCCAGATGGTCAGTCAGGCGGACAGGTACGGCGTGAAGATGGAGCTGGCTGAGGTGACCGGGATAGAGGTCTTTTCCAGCAGCAAGTGGGTAGCATGTTCCGACGGCAAGGGTTACACAACGGGAGTGATAATCATAGCCGGAGGCTCCGTGCCCAGGAAGCTGGGCGTGCCCGGCGAGGAAGAACTGCGGGGTAAAGGTGTGATTAGCTGCGCTTTCTGCGACGGCGGGCAGTTCGCCGGTAAAACGGTAGCCGTTTGCGGCGGCGGTGATTCCGGCATCACGGAAGCCCTTTACCTTTCTAAAATAGCCTCGAAGGTGGTGGTAATCGAGGCGATGCCGAAACTGAACGCCACGGCTATCCTCCAGGACAGGGTCGCCGCTAACCCCAGGCTCGAAGTCTACACCGGGGCAATGGTCAGTGAGATAGTCGGTGACAGCCATGTTGAGGCGGTCAATATAGTCAGAGAGGGAAACGGGCAGAAAGAGTCCCTCAAGGTTGACGGCGTCCTCGTCCATATCGGACTAGACCCCAATACGGGATACCTGGAAGGCATTGTACCGCTTGATAGCCAGGGACAGGTAGAGGTGGATGAGTGGCTGGAGACTGAAGTGTCCGGTATATTTGCCGCTGGCGATATCCGGGCTAACTCACCCCGGCAGGTATCCAACGCGGTGGGCGACGGTGCCACTGCCGCCATAGCTGCCCAGAGGTATCTACAGAAACTGGCATAAA
>CAZBAN010000069.1:0-3496 GCA_964489895.1 uncultured Dehalococcoidales bacterium | reverse complement strand
CTTATAATCCCCTTTTTGTCACTTTTAGCTTTGCACTAAAAGTGCATTTCTCCTGTAATTCTGAGCCCCGATGAAATCGTGGGCGAAGAAACTCAACCGATTTTTTCTGAGATGAGATTCTTCGTCATCCCGATGCAATCGGGATTCCTCAGAATAACATTTAAGGCAAAGTCCCCTTAGTAGGAAAGGGGGTAAGTAAAAATATCAAACGAAACAGAACGATGCCAGTTAAGGTGATGGGTTTTTATGCTCCCGATATTGTATAATTGTCTCAAGAGTTAGCTATATAGCTTTTTAGCCCTGGCATACATAGCAGCCGGATTCATAAACCGAACTTCAGGTAATACTTCGCGGAGGGAGGTGTGAAATGGGTGGTCCGCTAGAGGGGATTAAAGTCGTGGAGCTGACCAATTTCCAGCAGGGGCCCGTCGCCGGGATGAGGTTGGGTGATCTGGGTGCCGAGTTAATTAAGGTGGAGCCTCCGGGGGGAGACGCCGCCAGGGGAATGATGAGGATTATCGGCGCCGATACCGGTCTGAAAGGAAGGAATTTCTACTTCGAAAGCTGTAACCGGAATAAGAGAAGCATAGTCCTCGATTTGAATATTGAAAAAGCTAAAGATATATTCTTCGAGCTTATAAGGCTTGCCGACGTTTTCGTTACCAATCTCAGCATAAGCGCCCCGAAGAGGCTGGGAATTGATTATGAGGCGCTATCGGCGATAAATCCCCGTCTCATCTATGCCCATTCTTCCGGCTGGGGACGTGAAGGTTCCGATGCCGAAACCCTCTCTTTCGATTACACCGGGATTGCCCGGTCGGGGACGATGATGATGTGCGGGGAGCGTAACGGACCTCCTGCAACACTCATTCCCGGAATGGGCGATGAACTGGGAGGGCTGATTTGCGCCTGGGCGGTAACCGCCGCTCTCTACGCCAGGGAAAAGACGGGTAAAGGGCAGCTGGTGGATACCTCCCTGATGGGTTCTTTGATTGCTCTGCACGGGGTAAACTTTGCCGCTCCCGGAATCCTGGGACAGGAATTTCCCAGATTGATAAGGGCTGAAGCCGGCAATCCGATATATAACCACTATAAATGCAGGGATGATAAGTGGATTGTCATTGCCCACCTCCAGCCGGACAGATACTGGCCCAAAGTATGCAAGGCACTGGGATTGGAGGAACTCGAGAACGACCCCAGGTTCAGTACCATTGAAGCCAGACATGACCATGCTAAGGAACTTGTGTCTATTCTGGATGAACGGTTCGCCACCAGGACCCGGGACGAATGGATGGATACCTTTAAAAAAGAGGGTATTATCTATACTCCCGTTCAGTCTCCCACTGAGGTTTTTAAGGACCCCCAGGCGCTGGCGAATAACTACATTATCGATGTCGAACATCCGGTCTGGGGCAAGATACAAATGCTGGGCTTCCCCTGGAGTTTCCATGATACTCCGGTCTCGGTACAGCGGGAAGCACCGGAGCTGGGACAGCATACCGAGGAGATACTGCTGGAACTGGGCTATACCTGGGAAGACATCACCGGATTGAAGGACGCAGGAGCTATCAATTAGAAGTTTAGAGGTTGAGAAAGAATGACTGAAAATAGTACCAGCGACGGACTTGCTGCTGTAAATGAATATTACCGTGATTACGGCAGCCGTGCCAGAGAATTAAAGAGCCAGGGCAGCCGGATAATCGGTTACCTGTGCGCTTTCACGCCCGTTGAAATCATCTCCGCTGCCGGTTTTATCCCTGTCAGGATAAAAGGTGACGTGAACGAACCGATTACCAGAGCCGATACCCAGATGGAGACCATCATCTGCCCACTCGTCCGCAGCTGTTTTGACATGGCACTCAAGGGTAAGTACGACTTCATTGACGGTCTGGTTATTCCCCATGCCTGTGACAGTATCACCCGGACTTACGACATATGGAAGTACAGCCTCGATGTACCGTACTCCCATCTCATCAACCTTCCCCACTCAATTGATGATTCGTCGCTGGAGTTCTTTAGAGAAGAGCTTAATGCCTTTAAGAGAAGCCTGGGCAGGTTCGCCGGGAAAGAGATATCGGATAAAAGCCTTGCCAGGGCTGTAAAAGCCTATAATCAAAACAGGTTGCTGGTGAGGGAGCTTTACGAACTGCGGAAGTCAGACCCGCCGCAAATCTCCGGCACGGAGATGACGAAAATACTGGTAGCGATGATGAGTATCCCGGTCGGCGAGTGCAATGAGTTGTTACCCGGCATTATCGATGAAGTGAAGCGGAGAGACAATACTCAGGCAGAAAAATCATTCAGGATAATGGTCGTCGGTGCTCAGGTCGATGACGTTGCTTTTATAGAATTGATTGAGGACAGCGGCGCCAGCGTCGTCGTTGACGACCTCTGTCCCGGAGCCAGAGAATACTGGCCGCTGGCAGACGTGACCGCCGACCCTGTTGTCGGTCTAGCTGAGAGGTATTTGAGAAAGATTAAGTGCGGTCGGACTTACCGGGAGATGCGGGGCAGTTACGAGGAATCCCTGGAGGACAGGTTCGGTCATATCGGGCGGTCTGTTAAGGACTACAATGTCGACGGCGTGGTGCTCTATATTTATAAGTACTGCGACCCCTTCGGTTTCGAGGTACCGGCGATGAAGAGCTACATAGAATCACTGGGTGTTCCGGTATTGTATATTGAAGATGAATACTCGATGTCGACAATCGCCCGACTGCGAACGCGGGTGCAGGCGTTCCTGGAGATGATTACCTGAAGAGGGGTTATATGACAGAGGAAAGAAAACCAAGAAGGCATGCCACTGAAGCAGCTGGCAAAATTAGTCCCATGGTTAAGGCAGCTATTAGTGAGAATCTACGGGCGAAGGAAGAGGGTAAGCTTGTAGCCTACACCTTTATCGTCTGTGCTTACGATGAAATTATCCGGGCTATGGATATAGTCCCTGCCTGGACTGAGAACTATGCCGCTATATGCGCCGTAAAACGTGATGCGCAGAGATTTCTGGAGAAAGCCGAGGCGGAGAATTTTTCCCGTTCCCTCTGCACCTATGCCCTGTGTGGTCTGGGCTTTGATGTCTGGAGGGAGGAGCTGGGTGAGATGCCGCCAGATTCTCCCTGGGGAGGACAGGTGAAGCCTGATATGATGCTGGGTAGCGGCCAGATGATTTGTGACCCCAGGAACAAGTGGTACCAGGCGGCACAGCATTACATGCCCGATGTTCCCGTTTACGAGGTCGGCCTTCCCTGGCCGCCCTACGAGAAGGACTACGATTACCGGGAAGTGCAGGACTACTACATAAAGTATATCGTCGAGCAGCTTAAAGGACTGGTTCAGTTTCTCGAGGAGCAGACGGGCAGGAAAATGGACTGGGACAGGCTCGGCGAACTTGTTGACATAACTGATAAGACCTGGAATATAATGTGGGAGGCTTACGAGCTACGCCGGGCTGTTCCCACTCCGATGGGCACAGGTGATGCCATGAACACAATGGTGC
>CAZBAN010000068.1:0-9365 GCA_964489895.1 uncultured Dehalococcoidales bacterium | reverse complement strand
CCCTGGAGGGATTCGAACCCCCGACCCGCTGCTTAGAAGGCAGCCGCTCTATCCTCCTGAGCTACAGGGACACGTGAGACACAGGTAAATTCTACGATAAATGATGTGATAAAACAAGCCGTAGAGCATCTACTGCGTATTGACATTCCTCCCTTGCTGAATTACACTCAATAATCACCATAATAACCTTTATAGTGGTTGCTATAAGCTATCGAAAAGTGCGGTGGTTTGTAGTGCCCTTATTTATTGTAAGGAGGAAATTATGGCTCAGACAGAAATACCCTACGAAGAACTCAAGCAAGAAATAATCGAGGAACTCAAACAGCAACGCACTGGTGTATTAGCGACATCGGATGGTGAAGACGTAACTGCCAGATCAATGTTACTTTTCTCCGATGGGTTAACAATCTATTGTTTTACTGATAAAGATTCCAGAAAGTTTAAGCAGATGTCAGTAAATCCGAAAGTATCAGTTGCTGCAGGTAGCCTTCAAATTGATGGGACTGCTACTCTAAAAGGACACCTACTCGATGAAGAAAATGCTAGATTTATTGAAATACATAAGGAACAAAATCCTGAATACTTCAAAATTACCGAGAGTGCCTTTTTCCCAATACAGTCTGTAAGAGTTATCGAAATAACACCGAAGAGGATTGGTAAGTGGATCAGAGGTGGAAAACTAGATATTCTTAATATTTCCACGAGGAAAGCATATAGACTGGAAATGTTTGGAGAATTCCGAGTGCCTGAATATTACGAATGAAGCTCCCACCACCTGAAGATATCGGGAAGTAAAAGGAGAAAAGGATATGAAATTGGGGGAACTGCTGAATTCAAAGGATTTTAAATTCAGGGTAACCATTACGGTAAAGCCTGATGAGACCGTTTCAGCGGCAATTCAAAAGCTGGTTGAGTATGACAGGGGTTCACTTCCCGTATGTAATGAAAAAGGAGAGCCCGTAGGAATCATAACCGAAAGAGACATTGTGCGTAAATGTTTTAAAAAGAAAGCATTTTCAGAAATCAGGGTTCGGGATATAATGTCAAAGCATATTATCATCGGAACACTGGATGATGATGTGGATTATGCTATTAGTGCTATGAAACAAAAGAGGATCAGGCACATTCCAATTGTCGATAGTAACAAGGTTGTTGGCATGATTTCGATGCGGGACCTGCTTGGCATACGCCTGGAACATGCTAATTCGCGGCTTAAGCTCCTGGATGATTATATCTCTGGTGGATTACGTTGAAGGCAGTAATGACAGCTAAAGGAGAAATCCTGACAGATAGCCTCAGCCTGTACCAGCAACCTGGTTTTTACCCACCATTAACAGAGGACAAATAAAGCACTCCCACCAACTGAAGAGATTGGAGAGTAAACTCACTTTATTAGACTCGGCGACAAATAAGATTACTCGAGACGGCTGCCGGGCAGGTCAGGATAGCGTCCTCCCGGTCTCCTAGAATCTCCAGAATCCCAGCACATCAGTTATTCTAAGATTGCTGCCACATACCATACAAGCTAATCCCAAAGTAAGACAAGCAGGTAACGATTATACTGGCAATTAGTACACCAGCAAGGATGGAAAGGAAGGCCTGTCTGAATCTTATACCAAAAAGCACGGCTGCAAGCGAACCTGTCCATGCACCAGTTACTGGGAGAGGTATGGCGACAAACAATATCAGACCAATCCTTTCATATCGTTCGATTATTTTCCCTCGCCTGCGTGTTCTTTCAAAGAGCCAAGATAGAAATTGGTCGATAGGCTTTATTTTGCTGAGAACTGGAATCATTGAGTTGAGGAAAAGTAATATAATAGGCACCGGTAATATATTACCTATAACAGATAACAGCAGGGCATAGTACCAGGAGAATCCGAATAAGGTCATTGCCACCGGAATGCCACCACGTAATTCAAGGATTGGCAAAGCTGATGTAATTATGACTACTAACTCACCAGATAAACCTAAACCTGCCAGTTCGTCAGGGGACAATTCTCACCTCAATATTCAATACGGGTGGTCTAGAATTTGTCTTGAAGTGTAGCAAAAGGGTGTTCAAGCGTCAAACCTCAAGGTGAATATCATTCTCGATTAAATTGAGTACTCCCCCCTTACTGTTTGACAATAACTCGTCTAGATTGCTACTATATGTTAACTCTGGCTGGTAACCGTTATATGTCGAGATTGCTAGACAGCATAGACAGGCCATCGGATTTAAAGGCGCTGACACAGCAGGAAGTAGAGCAGTTAGCCTCTGAAATCAGAGAAGAGCTGGTCTCTACCGTTTCTGTGAACGGGGGACATCTGGCGTCCAACCTTGGTACGGTCGAGCTTACCCTTGCCCTTCACAGGACATTCAACAGCCCGCGGGACAAGATTGTCTGGGACGTCGGACACCAGGCTTACACCCACAAGCTGTTAACCGGCAGGAAAGACCGTTTTGCTTCACTCCGTCAGTACGGAGGCCTGTCCGGTTTTACCAGTCGTGAGGAGAGCGAGCATGACGTCTTCGGTGCCGGGCACGCCAGCACCTCGATTTCAGCCGCACTGGGTATGGCGGTTGCTCGCGACCTCTCCGGAGAAGATTACCATGTACTGGCTGTCATCGGCGACGGCGCCATAACCGGAGGGATGGCTCTCGAAGCACTTAACCAGGCAGGGCACCTGGGTTCCTCGCTTATCGTAATACTGAATGATAACGGCATGTCCATTTCACCGACCGTCGGCGCTCTGGCAAAGCTGATGGGCAGAGTGCGTTTTCACCACCGTTTCCGTGAGGCAAAGGAGAGGAGCTGGCGGATATTAAAGCGTCTTCCTTTCGGAAACAGGTTGTGGAACGCCAGCAGGCAGGTGGAGAGCGGCGTGAAAGGTCTTGTTATGCCCACTACCCTCTGGGAGGAGCTTGGTTTTGCCTACATGGGACCTGTTGACGGGCACGACATCCGGGAACTGGAGATAGCTCTCGCCCAGGCGCGGGACTACGGTCTGAAGCCGGCTCTGGTTCACGTGATTACTACCAAGGGTAAGGGGTACCTTCCGGCTGAAGGCGACGCCGTTTACTTTCACGGCGTGGCGGCGAAGAACAGCGACAACGGAGAAGTGCAGACATACAGCGAAGTTTTTGCCCAGACGGTACTCAGAATGGCGCGGGAAGAACCCCGGTTGACGGTGATTACGCCGGCTATGCCTGAAGGGAACTGCCTGAATATCGTTCAGGCTGAATTCCCGCACCGTGTTCTGGACGTCGGTATCTGCGAGCAGCATGCTGTCACCTTCGCCGCGGGTCTGGCTACTCAGGGCTATGTCCCCGTGGTGGCGATATACTCTACCTTTCTCCAGCGCGCCTTTGACCAGCTTATTCACGATGTGTGCCTTCAGAACCTGCCGATTGTATTTGCCATCGACCGCGGCGGCATTGTCGGGGATGACGGCAAGACGCACCAGGGCACTTTCGACCTCTCGTATCTTACCCTTATCCCCAACCTGATTGTATCAGCGCCGAAAGATGAGAATGAGCTTCAGCATCTCCTTTACACCGCGGTGAAATGCGGTCGTGCTATGGCCGTAAGGTATCCTCGCGGTACCGGACTGGGCGTGGAACTGGACAAGGACTTACACACTATCCCGATAGGCAAGGGCGAAATACTCAGGCAGGGTGAAGATTTGGCTATTCTGGCGATAGGCGTTACGGTGCCGGCAGCTCTCGAAGCTGCCCGTGAGCTTGCTTCAAAGGGAATTGAGGCTACGGTGGTCAACAGCAGGTTTGCCAAACCGCTGGACTCCCGACTCATCCTGGACCTTGCGAGTCGAATCAAGCGGATAATCACCGTAGAGGAAAATACTCTCAGCGGTGGCTTCGGTAGCAGCGTTATAGAGCTCTTACAGGAAGCTGGTGTTACCGATGTCAGTGTGAAATGTATTGGTATTCCCGATACCTTCGTTGAGCAGGGAAGCCAGGAAATCCTTCGCAGTAAATACGGGCTCGACGCCCGGGGAATAACCAGCCAGGCTTTAGCCCTGTTCCCCACCTCTGATCCGATGATTCCGGTACCCAAAGTGAGAAAATGAACAAGCTGACAATCAGGGATATCGATGTCGCTGGTAAAAGGGTGCTGGTAAGAGTCGACTTCAATGTTCCTCTGGATGAAAAGACGGGGACGATAAGTGATGACAGCCGTATTAGAGCGGCTTTACCCACCATAAATTATCTTACCGAGCGGGGGGCTAAGGTTATTCTCTGCTCTCACCTCGGACGACCCGACGGAAAAGTGGTTGAGAGTCTACGCCTGTCCGTTGTCGCCAAACGATTATCGCAGTTACTCGGTCAGCATGTTGAAGCTGCCAGCGATTGTATAGGTCCCGAGGTCGAGAAGGCGGCAGGAAACCTTGAAAAAGGCGGTGTTCTGATGCTGGAGAACCTTCGCTTCCACTCCGCCGAGGTGGAAAACGAGTCCGGCTTCGCCAGAAGTCTGGCTGGCCTGGCTGATATATACGTCGATGATGCTTTCGGTACCGCTCACCGGAAACATGCCTCGGTAGTCGGAGTCACCGAATACCTCCCTTCAGTTGCCGGACTGCTGATGGAGAAGGAGCTGGAATATCTGGGTGGTCTTCTGGAAAGCCCGGAACATCCGTTCGGCGGACTTATCGGCGGTGGCAAGGTAAGTGATAAGGTGGATATGCTTGAAAATATCATGGGTAAGGTGGACTTTATTCTCGTCGGTGGGGGTATGGTAGCCACCTTTCTCAAAGCGAAATCTTATGAGGTCGGTCTGTCGCTGGTTGAAGAAGACAGGCTGAACACCGCCGCCGGGTTGATTGATAAGGCGGAGAGCGGGGGTGTCCGCCTGCTGCTTCCCGTGGATGTGGTGGTCGCCGATGAAATCAGTGCCGGTTCTGAGGGTAAGGTCGTTTCCGTAGAAGATATAAGTCCTCACCAGAGGGTTGTGGATATCGGCGAGCGGACAATCGATTTATTTTCTGGGGAATTACGGAATGCCAGGACTATTTTCTGGAACGGACCTATGGGCATAAACGAAATACCGCAGTTTGCTGCCGGTACGGCGGCTCTGGCTGGATTGTTATCCGGTCTGAATGCTGTTACTATTATCGGTGGAGGTTCTACCGCCGAAGTTGTAACTAAAATGGGGCTGGTTGATAAAATGACCTTCATATCCACCGGCGGCGGAGCTTCGTTAAGGTTTCTCGGCGGGAGGAAACTGCCGGGGGTGGAAGCGTTACTCGATAAGGATTCGGCGGTTACGTTAAAAGGCTAAGGTTTTTTAAAAATATGGATAGTCAGGAACTGATTAAATCGCTTTCCCGGTCTACACCATCAAAAATTGTATTGCTGGTTATCGACGGTCTGGGCGGACTTACCGCACCGGAAACGGGGAAGACGGAGCTGGAGACGGCAAAAACGCCCAACCTGGACAAGCTGGCGGCGGCAGGTATCTGCGGTCTGAGCAACCCCGTGGGTCCGGGGATAACTCCAGGCAGTGCCCCCGGTCACCTGGCTCTGTTCGGCTATGACCCGTTAAGATATGTTATCGGGCGCGGCGTGCTGGAAGCGGTAGGAATCGATTTTCCCCTGGAACCGGCGGACGTAGCCGCCAGGGGTAACTTCTGCACCGTGGACGAAGCCGGTATCGTGACCGACCGCAGAGCGGGGAGAATATCGAACGAAAAATGCGCTGAACTGTGCCGGCTGCTGGATGGTAAGGTAATTGACGGGGTTGAAATCCTCGTCCGACCGGTGAGGGAACACCGCTTTGTCGTGGTATTCAGGGGCAAGGCTCTTTCTCACGAGGTAAGTGATTCAGACCCCCAGCAGGTTGGGATTGCACCTCTTGAAGTTACTGCCTCAAGCCCGGAGGCTGGTAAATTAGCCGCCGTGGTTAACCGATTCATCACCGGGGCAAAATCGGCACTATCTGAGCATGCTCCTGCCAATATGGTTCTACTGCGCGGTTTTTCAGAAAAGACCGATTTCCCTTCCATGAGCGAAATCTATCAATTGAAACCGGCGGCTATTGCCGGTTACCCGATGTACCGCGGGCTGGCAGGGCTGATAGGAATGGATATCCTGGAGACAGGCAGGGGAATCGTAAATAAGCTGAAGACGCTGAAGCAACACTACGGTGAATATGACTTCTTTTTCGTTCATGTAAAAGCAACCGATACTGCCGGCGAGGATGGTGATTTTGACAGGAAGGTTGCCGTTATTGAGGAAGTGGATAGCGGCTTACCCGAACTGATAAGTTTGCAGCCTGATGTCATTGTTGTTACCGGCGACCATTCGACACCCGCCCTGCTCAAGGGGCACAGCTGGCACCCGGTACCTTTACTTATCAGCTCCAGGTGGTGCCGCGCCGACGGGGTAAAGGAGTTCTCGGAGTCAGTCTGCGTTCAGGGGGGACTGGGAACGATTCCCGCCACACAGATAATGCCGCTGGCGATGGCTAACGCTCTCAAGCTCAACAAGTTCGGAGCGTAGCACAACAGGGTATATATGAAGCTGGTTCATGAAGACGAGTACGGAGCGTACCTTGGAGTTACCGCGACATTCCTGCAGGAATTTACGCTCGTGGAGAGCAATCCCAGCTTCGAGGTATTCGATTCACGGGATAGTTCTAGGCGGTTTATTACGGTAAAATCTTCGCGTATGCCTGACGACGAGGACTTAAAGGCGGGTCGCTACGGGATAGACTTTAATAGAGCCAAGCCGACGTTACAGGAAGCCCTTCAGTATGGAGACGAACTGCCTGATGCCTTAAAAAACATGAAGTGGCTTGCCAATATCGCCTTCGCCGCCCAAAACGAAGCAGAATATTTCAATAAAGCCTCGGTCTGGGAGAATTTCTATTCCTATATCTGGGACTCAAAACCGCAGACCGTCTGGGTTGCTCCACATTCGGGGAGTGTCGATAGACCGCCCGATGATATACTGGCTTTTCCTAAACTTATGATTGACGCCTCCACTGCCGGGGTGGCGGCTTCCTGTGCGTTTCGAGATAACAATGTGGTAAGAAAAAGGAATATGATTGCTGTCCACAGTACCGGTCAACTGGGCGCGGTACTCAATTTGGGGGATTTTGGTATTCTTGACCAGGCTGAAATGGATGCGGTTGCCGGGAAAATGGAACTGAAATACCATAAGAAGGCTCAGGTACTGGCCGACGAATTCAAACAGCAATTTTCTTATATCACACTTAAAATGCTTGAGAATATAAAGAATGTGAGAGGGACACTGAACCCGGAAGAACTGTCTGCCACGGCGAGTGATGATGGCTTCAGGATAGATATGTTCGTTAAGTGTCTGGGACTCTACGGACAGGAAATAAAGGAGTTTACACTGGGGGAGTTTACCAAGGTGCTGGGAAGCCTTGGTAAGATAGAGGTGCCTGTTATATTGAATAATTTCATCTATCCTGCCAGGAACGTCAGCAGACTCCTCAAACTATCTGATAAGATAGAAGAAGGTTTGGTGCATTCAGCGCTTCAGATTGAGGGCGCCAAGTTATATATGGCCAGAGACCCGGAGCTGGTTACAGATATAATACTGGATGTTAAAAAAGGACTTTTTGATGATTGATATCAGAGGAGTAAAAAATGCGTGTGCCTTTGATTGCCGGTAACTGGAAAATGAATACGACGGTGAGTGAGGCGGTGGGGCTGGTTAAAGAGATGCTCCCCGGGCTTGACAGGGTTAAAAACGTTGAGAAGGTGGTCTGTCCTCCATATGTTTCTTTATCGGCGGTCAGAGAGGTTATCAATGGCACCACCATCAAGCTCGGAGCCCAGAACCTGCATTTCATGGAGAAAGGAGCCTATACCGGTGAGGTGTCTCCGGTGATGCTTGCCGGGCTCTGCGAGTATGTCATCATCGGACATTCCGAGCGCCGCCAGTACTTTGACGAGACAGATGAAATCGTCAATAAAAAAATAAAGGCGGCGTTAAAGGCAGGCATGGAACCCATTCTGTGTATCGGGGAGAGGCTGGAGGAGAACGAAGCCGGAAAGACCGAAGAGGTGGTAACCGGGCAGCTGAAGTCGGCTCTGTCAGGTACAGTTTATCCCGTCGGTTTCGTCATCGCCTACGAACCGGTCTGGGCTATCGGCACCGGCAAAGCCGCTACCGGCAGGCAGGCGAACGATACCATCGGTCTTATCCGACGTACTATCGCTGAGCTTTACGGCGGGGAAGCCGCCGATGATGTGCGTATTCTCTACGGCGGCAGCGTTACCGCAGCCAATGCCGCGGAGTTCATGAACCAGCCTGAGATAGACGGGGCTCTTGTCGGCGGAGCCAGTCTGAAGCCGGACGAATTCCTCAGCATCGTCAGGCAGACTGCGGAAATAAGATGAACCCTCTGGTAGCTATAGTCGGTCCCACGGCAACAGGTAAAAGTGCGCTGGCTTTTAAACTTGCCCATGAGTTCGACGGCGAGATAGTCAGCGCCGACAGCCGTTTAGTCTACCGGTATATGGATATCGGGACCGCCAAACCCGGCAGGGAAGAGCTGTCCTCTATTCCTCACCAGCTGGTTGACATAAATAATCCCGACCAGGATTTCAGCCTTGCACGTTACCAGCAGCTTGCTTACAGGGCTATCGAAGATATACAGCGGCGGGACAGACTGCCTCTGCTGGTGGGCGGTAGCGGTCTGTATGTCTGGGCGGTACTTGAAGGCTGGGCGATACCGGAGGTCAAGCCCGACCCTGAACTCAGACAGCGTCTGGAAGAGAAGGCGACGGAGGGAGGGGCAGACGAGCTTTACCAGCAGCTTATTGACGTTGACCCGGCGGCGGCGCAGAGTATCGACCCCCGTAACGTGCGCCGTGTGATAAGGGCGCTGGAGGTTACGAAAAAAGCCGGGACTCCTTTTTCCCAGCTACAGGGTAAAAAAGCTCCGCCATTTGATACCCTGATAATAGGACTCACTGCCGAGAGGGCGGAGCTCTACCGCCGGATCGACCTGAGGGTGGACGCAATGATTGAACACGGGCTGGTTGAGGAGGTGCGGAGGCTTCTGGATACGGGCTACGGTCCGGAGCTGCCGGCTATGTCAGGTATCGGCTATAAGCAGATTGTTATTTATCTCAGAGGAGAGCTAACACTGGAGCAGGCTGTCCATCAGATTAAGACCGGGACCCACCGCCTCGTCCGCCGCCAGTACAACTGGTTCAGCCTGAAGGATAAAAGGATACACTGGTACGATATACAGAAAGATTTTGAGCCGGAAGTTATGGAACTGGTTGCAGGGTTTATCTCCAGTTATTGATTGGCTGTTATTTCTTCACATCCCACTTGGCGAGGTACTGGGTCTGTCCCAGGGTCGAACCCCGCTGAATTTCCT
>CAZBAN010000067.1:0-9743 GCA_964489895.1 uncultured Dehalococcoidales bacterium | reverse complement strand
TACTCATCAAGGTTCGAATATCCTCCGCCACCGGTGGCACCGTAGAAGTTCTGGTACCAGGGCCACCACATGGTGAAGACATGAGGAGACGGCAGGTAGATAGGTACTGCTTGCTCAAGTTCGAACGGACCGATTTCCTTCAAGGTCTTTGCTACCAGGGCATCGTCTTTACCGATAGCTTCGGAGACTATCTTCACGGCTTCTTCAGTCTTTTCATGTTCGAATCGGCTGTAGTTCCATACGCTGCCTTTAGTCATGCACATCAATCTGAAAGCATTGCCGACATAGTCATTGGACCAGATCATTGATTCATATGTGCCGGCCTGGCGTACATTCCAATAAAGGCCTTCTTCAAGATTTGCCAGTTCCATATCGATACCTATCTTGAGTAGATACTCCCTGATAATGGAGAGGAAGTCAGAAACTGCGGCAGAAGCATCTACTCTGCAACTGAAACCATCAGGATATCCCGCGTCAACCAACAGTTGCTTTGCCCGTTCCACATCGTATCCGAAAAGATCCTGGACTATCTGTGGCTGCTCCTCAAGCGGGGTGTAAATCGGACTGAATACCGGAAGGTTGGCGTAAGGCCAGCCAAGCAAATCAGCATTACCATTATAATAGTCTTCCAGTATTTCCTGCTGGTTTACTGCCAGGTTCATGGCGTAACGTACATTGATATCATCGAACGGCAGACCTTTATCTAGTCTCGGCCAGATTAAAGTGATGCTCGCTGAAGGAGTCGCTTTCACCAGCAACTCGGGATGCTGTTTCAGTAACTCGTCTTTATCTTCCCAGGTGATACCGAAGCCCATCATATCAACCTGTCCGGTTCGGAATGCAGCCAGCTGAGTGGATTTGTCTGCAATAATCAGTTCCTTGATTCCGTCCATGTAAGGCAACTGATTTTTCGGATGCAACGGGTCATACTGCCAGTAATCGGGATTCCTTTCATATTCGATCGAACTGGCTTCAGTATAATCTTTGAACATGAAACATCCCGTACCGATGAATTGCTCCGGGTCATTACTGTCGCCGTACATCTCCACTACATCGGGACAGAGATACCAGACAAAATCACCGACAACCGTTGCCATTAGTCCCTGCCATTCCGCAGGAACCTTAACTTCAACGGTATATTTGTCAAGTGCCGTTGCTGACTTGGGACCTTTACCCAGTGCTACATAGGAATTATAAAGATAGGCATTTGTCTCTGTGAAGTGTCTCATGATATTCCAGGCAATATCCTCGGCAGTTAACTCCCTGCCGTTTGCCGGCGGTTTATCCCACCAGTGAATACCGTGACGGATGTTATAGATAAGGGTTTCATCATCCGGCATTTCCCAGCTTTCCGCCAGCTTACCGGTCAGCATACCAATAAATCCACCGAAACCGCCTGTCCAGTCGTTTTCATTGGTTCCGGCCGGACCTCTGGCCCAGTCTCCCATCAATAATTCCTCGCCCATCAGCATCTGGCTGAACATATCTCGAGAAACTGCGTAGTCCCAGCCTATGGGATCCGTACCGCGAATTCTGGTGAATGTACCACCGTATTTCGGTGTTTCAGGAGAAGCATATCCTCCTTCCTCAGTTTCTTCTTCTTCCCCGCCGCAGGATGCTATCACGAGAGATAGCACCATCAGGCAGCTTACCAGTAACCATGCAATTTTCTTAACCATGTTTACCTCCTTATAATGCTTTCCTGTTTCTCCAGTTCTGACCCGGGGAATGGAGAATAATTATAGAAAAACTGCGGGATTCTGAAAATCCTGCAGCTCTAAGGTTTTTCTGGTATAAACTAATACGTATTCATTTGTTTGTAAAATAGAAAAAAGTTTACGTTTCCGAATATAATAGTGATAAATTTACGTAATGTCAATAAGTTTTAGAAAAAAGACTGTTAGCTCAGAGGATAGAGCAGCGGTTTCCTCAACCGCGTGTCGCGCGTTCGAGTCATGACAGGGGTACCAGTTCATGACACGCAACGACCTTCTCTACCATCCCTCATTTTCTATAAAACACATAATATGTCTTTGCGGACTTTACGTATGATGGCTTTCTGAGACATAATTATACATAAGGATATGTTCTGTGGAGGGGCGAAATGACAGTAAGAGTAGGCATTAACGGATTCGGTCGTATCGGACGCTGTTATCTGAAGCGGTGTATCGAAACGGACGGGATAAGCGTGGTCGGGATTAATGACCTTGCCAATGTCGGCGACCTGGCTTATCTGCTGAAATATGATTCTTTAATCGGCTGGTACGAGGAAGAGGTCACCAACGATGAAACATCCATTACAGTAGGAGAAGAAAAAATCGCTTTCTTCTCTTCACCGGAACCATCACAAATCCCGTGGAGAGACGTCGGCGCCGACATCGTTATCGATAGCACAGGTGCTTTTCGCAGTCATGACAAGGCAATCGGTCACCTCGATGCCGGGGCGAAAAAGGTCATTATATCGGCTCCTTCAAGTGACGCCGATGTCACCATCGTTATGGGGGTGAACGAAGGTCACTATAAGCCGGAAGACCATCATATAATCTCACTTGCATCCTGCACCACCAACAGCCTGGCGCCGGTTGCCAAGGTGCTCAATGACACCTTTGGAGTGGAATATCTGATTTTTACAACCGTCCATGCTTATACTTCCAGCCAGTCGCTGATGGACACTCCGGCACGCCACAGACGCAGGGGCAGGGCAGCAGTGCTCTCCATTATTCCCACAACTACCGGAGCCGCCCAGGCTACCGAGAGAGTCCTGCCGGAACTAAAAGGCAGAATGACCGGAATGGCGATGAGGGTCCCGGTACCGGACGGTTCAATAACCGATATCGTGGCAGCCCTGAAGAAGGACACAAGTCCGGAAGAAATCAATGATGTTTTCAAGGCGGCGGCGGAAAAACCTGAGTTAAAAGGTATCCTGCGGGTGAGTGAAGAAGCCCTGGTTTCCCGCGATATCCTGGGAGATTTTCACTCGGCAATCGTGGATGCTGAAAGCACCACCGTGCTGCGACAAAGGGTGGCGAAGGTGCTATCCTGGTATGATAACGAATGGGGTTATACCTCGCGCCTAGTCGATTTTTCTCTTTTCATGGGTAAGAAAGGTATATAAAAAGTTTAGAAAAATATAAGGGAAAAACCATAAAATCTACTTGACAGGCTGATTTTCCTTGCGTTAAAATTATAACGATATATCGTTTTAACACATTTAATCCTGTTCTTTAGAGGTGATAAACATAGTCGGTAGACATCCAAAATACAGACCAGGTCCTCCTCCCCCTCCGGGACCAATACACAGGCGGCCTTTCCAGAGAGGAGACTTCAAATACATCCTTCTCCAGCACCTGAAAGACAAACCGAGCTACGGATACGAGATTATCCGCGCCCTGGAAGAGCGTTTCCACAGTTTTTACGTGCCAAGTCCGGGCTCCGTTTATCCCACCTTACAGATGCTCGAGGAAATGGGGTATGTCAGCTCCGCCGAGCAGGAGGGTAAGAAGGTCTACAGCATCACCGATGAAGGGCTGAAGTTCCTCGAAGAACAGAAAGAGTCCAACGAAAGAATAAAAAAACGTATGCGAAAATGGTGGAATCCGGAGAACATTGATGATATAATTATTACGGTGCGCGAGTTTGACAGACTTGCCGATTTATTCAGAGACAAGGTTCGTACCGCAGATACCGAGAAGCTAAGCCACATACGCAAGACCTTCTCTCATGCTTACGAAGAAATCTCGAAAGACTAGCAGCATGTTGCTGTGACTTTTTGCTGTCCGGCATGAACTCTTGCCGGGCAGGTATGGTAAGAACTGCTGATAAAAAAATGAAGACCATATTACGACTGATGATATTTGTCCGTAGCCGCTGGGGATGGCTCTCCCTCGCCATCGGCTGCCTGGCAGCCGGTATCGTCCTCAGCATGATTGTACCCCGGATGCTTGGCGATGGAATAGATACGGCGCTCCGAGTAAGCGAAAGCGGTTTTCTGTGGTGGCAAACTTCAAGGGAAACCGCTATCTGGCTGGTAGCAGGGACCATTGTCATTGCCAGTGCTCTCCGGGGGGTGGCAGGTTACGGCCAGAGCTACCTTGCCGAGGTAGTCTCACAGAAAGTCTCTTATGATGTCAGGAACGCCATTTACGACCGGCTGCAACGGCTGAGTTTTGCTTATTACGACCAGGCACAGACAGGCCAGCTAATGTCCCGGGCTACGGTAGACGTCGAAGCGATACGAATGTTCTTCGGCATGGGTATAATAGGCCTGCTACAAATGGTCGTAATGGTAGCTGCCATCTCTGTCGTCCTGCTCATGATGGACTGGAAGCTGGCGTTGATGACTATGGCTTTTCTGCCCTTTATCGGATGGCTTGCTTACCGTTTCAGCAGCCGCATCCGTCCCATATGGATGAAGATACAACAACTAATGGCCGTTCTGGGCACGGTTCTCCAGGAAAGCCTTATAGGTGTAAGAATAGTAAAGTCTTTCAACCGGGAAAAAGAAGAAAGCAGAAAGTTCTCTTCTCAGGCGGGTGAACTATACGATGAGCAAATCAGTGTTGCCCGCCAGATGGCTATCAATATGCCCTTTATAATATTCATTATGACTCTACCCACGATACTCGTCCTCTGGTACGGAGGCAGAGAAGTGGTGGCAGGCACGATGACCATAGGCCACCTGACCCAGTTTATTCTGTACGTGAACATGATGGTAATGCCCGTCAGACAGGCGGGAATGATAGTGAATCTTGCCTCGCGTACCGTATCGGCTGGCCAGCGTATCCTTGAGATTCTTGATACCGAATCGGCAGTTAAAGAGAAACCCGATGCCATTGAGCTTGACACAGTAAAGGGAGAGGTTGCTTTCGAGAACGTGAGTTTCAGCTATGATTCGGTGTCTCCCACGCTGAAAGACGTCAGCTTCGAGGCGAAGCCGGGGCAGCTGGTAGCACTGCTGGGAGGCTCGGGTAGCGGTAAAAGCACCATAGCCAACCTCATCTCCAGGTTCTATGATGTTACCGGCGGGAAAATATCCGTCGACGGCATTGATATCCGGGATGTTACTCTGACCTCCTTACGCAGGAACGTGGGAATATCGCAGCAGGATATCTTCCTGTTTTCGGGCACTATCAAAGACAATATTGCCTACGGAGCAGTAGATGCCTCTATTGAGCAGATAGAGGCTGTTGCCAAAGCAGCCCACCTACACGATTTTATCATGACCCTTCCTGACGGCTATGATACCTGGGTAGGAGAGCGTGGACTAACCCTATCCGGAGGCGAGAAACAGCGCCTGGCAATCGCACGCACCCTGCTCATTAATCCCAGCGTGCTTATCCTGGATGACTCTATGTCCAATGTCGATGCCGAGACCGAGCATCTTATCCGCCAGGCTCTTGACAGACTAATTAAAGGGCGGACCACCTTTATCATCACCCACCGCCTGCCAATTATCAAGAATGCCGACCTTATCCTGATGCTTGAAAAGGGCGAGATAGCGGAAATGGGCAAACATAATGAACTGATGGCTAAAGAGGGACTTTACTATCAGATATATCAGTCACAATTGATGTCACAGGAACCGGAAAAAAACTCGACGGAGGAGCAGTAATATGTTTCACGGCGGTGGAGGAGGTCCTCCCCATGGCGGAGGGCGTCTTCACGGTGCTCTCGATACCGACGAAGATGACGTATTAGGTAAGGTATACGACAGCAAAGTAATGATGCGCCTGCCCGGATACCTATCGCCTGTCAAGAAGTGGATGACTATAGGAGCCATCGGTATGCTGGTACGCACATTCGCCCAGCTGGCTACGCCGTACATGGTAGCCATAGCTACCGACAATTTCATTCAGACCGGAAACCTCGGCGGACTCGGCATTATGGCGCTCGCCCTGGTCGGCGTGACGCTTCTTACGTGGGGAAGCGAGTATACCGCCACACTCTATCTCGCCTATGCCGGTCAATCGGTACTATACCGGATGCGTAACGAGATGTTCGACCACCTGCACCGGCTCTCGTTGAGTTTCTTCGACCATAACAAAGTGGGCAAACTGATGTCCCGCGTTCAAAACGACATCAACCAGCTCCAGGAAGTCCTCACCAATGGCATACTTAATATGATTACCAGTTTACTTAGCCTGGTGGGAATCGCCATTGTAATGATTACAATGAATACCAAACTTGCCCTGCTTACCTTAACCGTGGTACCGGTATTGGCTATAATAGTATTCATTTGGCAGAGATACGCACGCCGTGCTTTCATTCGGGTGCGGCAGGCTATCGCTGTAGTTAACGACCAGCTTCAGGAAGGCATTTCCGGCGTCAGGGTGGTCCAGAGCCTGTCCCGGGAGAATGTGAACCTGGACCAATTCGATGATGCGAACAGGGCACACCTTGATGCTAACATCAGTGCCGCCAGACTCCAGGCATTCATGCAGCCTGTTGTCCAGATAATGACAGCTATCGCCTATGCCCTGCTTATCGTCTACGGCGGCTACCAGGTCCTGCAAGGTACGTTAACGGTAGGCATTCTACTCGGATTCATTCTGTATATCCAGCGTTTCTTCGAACCTATCATGCAGCTGACAATGCAATACACTATGCTTCAGCGGGCTATGGCTTCTGGTTCACGCATCTTCGAGCTTCTTGATGTCAAACCTGAAATTGAAGACAGACCTGATGCAATTGATATGCCGAAGATAAAAGGAGCTATAAAATTCGACCACCTCAATTTCTCCTACGAACCGGGTGTCGAGGTCCTCCACGATATAGACCTTGAGATAAAACCGGGAGAGACAGTGGCGATTGTGGGACGTACCGGGGCAGGTAAGAGCAGCCTCATGAACCTGCTATCCCGCCTGTATCAGGCAAACGACGGCCAGATAATACTGGACGGGTATGACGTCAACTCAGTCACGCTGGAATCGTTGAGAGAGCAGGTGGGTATCGTGCCCCAGGAAGCCTTCCTGTTTTCCGGCACGATTGAGGATAATATCAGATACGGACGTCTCGACGCCACCCGGGAAGAGGTAATCGAAGCGGCAAAGGCAGCCGGTGTTCACGAAGCTATCTCCCGTATGGAGAAGGGCTATGACACGCCGGTAGGGGAAAGGGGCGGCAATCTCAGCGCCGGACAACGCCAGCTTACTTGCCTGGCCCGGGCAATTCTTGCCAACCCGCCGATATTAATTATGGACGAAGCCACTTCAAACGTGGACACCAACACCGAACGCATCATGCAGGACGCACTCCACCGCCTAGCCGAGGGCCGTACCTGCCTCATAATCGCTCACAGGCTGTCCACCGTGACCAGCGCCGACCGCATCGTTGCCCTCGAACAGGGCAAGATTGTCGAAATGGGCACCCACAAGGAACTCCTTGCCAAGAAGGGGCTCTATTACCAGATGTTCGAGACCCTGAGCGCAATAGAGCCAGAGCAGAATTAAGCGGCCGGTGGCGTGACATTCCCGCGTTTCTTAATTCTTTAAGCTTTTCCAGCTATATTGTATAATTAATACTACACAATATAATCATTACGGGACGGCAATAGGACTTATGGACGATATCAAGAGCGCTCTTGAAATTGCCATGGAAAAGGTGAATAAACTGGACGAACCTACCGAAGAGGAACGCCTGACATGGAAGTATGTCCCGGAAGGAGAGAAGCTAGCCACCCGTTACCTGAAACATAAGCTTAACCTGCTGGAGGAATTGAACAAGTACGATGAAAACATCAGGAAATACGTGATTGACGGCGCTTCCGGTGTGATGGCAAGGAATATCAGCCTGCCGAAAAATGATTTTACCAAGCAGGTAAATAAAAAGGCTATGGAAGGTCTGAAGCTGATAAAGAATGACAAGGTCGGTGTGGAAAATATCTTCAGCAAGATAAGGTATATCTTCAATCATTACGCGGAGGAGGGTGCACAGCAGAAGAAGCAGGCTTATGAGTCACTGAAAACCGAGCTGGCAGAAAAAATACAGCAGGCGATGCAGCAGCAACTGGGCACGCTAATGGGAGTTAAAATAGACGTGGAACAGCAGCCCCAGTTCCAGCAGGAGTGGAGAAAACTGCAGACACAGATAGATTCCCAGTACGTCAACCACCTGAATGAATACACTAAGGAGCTCGTAGAGATAGCCTGAACAACCGTATATCCGAGCTAAAGAGTAAGGGTATGGATATCGATAAGCGAATTGAAGATGCGGTAAAGCGTACGGAGATATTAAGGGCTCCGAAGCAGAACCTGTACACCTTCGGTACCACCAACATCAATTATTACCTGGTTACCGAACCGGGTTACTCGGAAATAATGGGCAATATCACCGAAACCGTAATCAGAGAAGGCAAGGTGATTGCCGAAAGACCCAAGATTGTCACGCCCTATTACCTCTCCCATCTCGAAGGGTTCGGACCGGAAGCCAAGAGATACTTTGAAGCACTGATAGAGGAATACGGAGAAAGAAGCATTCACGGTCTGTTCTATACTTATAAGAACGAGCCGAAAGAGCTCAATATAGTCTCGGATAATCTGCTTTCCGTAGTTGAAAAGTTGAATGCTGAAATCGATAAGCGTGAAGACCAGCTGGCGGCGATTATCAAGGGCGAAGATACGCTCTGGGATGTATCGATAATGAAGTTCATATTTGAAATCACCAGGATTTCAGCCCCGCATAACTTCAGGCAACTGGAAAGAAGGGGGATGCTGGAAACAGACTCACGCGGGATGCCGGCAGGAGTAAGACAGAAAATAGACGAGCTATTCACGAAGGTATCTGCCGGAGAGCGTAAACCCGAAGAATTGAAAGAAGAGCTTGAACGCTGGGGACTGTTCGAAGAGTACGAAGACAGGTTCCTCGGTCTCTTCCGTAAATAGCTACACAGCAGGTGTTATTTTTTGAATATAACAGTAATTGAAGCCAAGACTTTATCCGAAGCGTGGTTTCAAGCCCTTTACCGGATTCAAACAGAAGGAACCGAGTACACCATAGACAGAGGCAGCTACGAAGGGCTGAAAAGGAAAGAGTTCGACTACGCGGTTATAAAGATTGAGTATCCAGGGAGCCGACCGCTTGTCCCCGACGTCCCGCAGGGCGTACCTGCCCCCGTAACCCAGGAATATATCGACGGCTATCTACCCTATCTGATGACGGGTCACAAGGAAGACAACGAGCAGTATACCTACGGGGAAGACCTTGAGAAGCAAATCCCGGAAGTCATCAAGATGTACAAAGAGGACGGCTTCAATACGAATCAGGGTTATATGGCAGTCGGCAGCAGAGAATCGATATTTTTCAGTGACCCTCAGTGTCTGAGGGGAATCGATACCAGGATTCGTAACGGTAAACTCCATTTCTTCGTATATTTCAGGTCGTGGGACCTGTGGGGAGGCTTTCCCGCCAACCTGGGAGCTATACAGATACTCAAGGAATACATGTCCGGTGAGATAGGTGTTGAAGACGGTGAAATAGTCGCCGCCAGTAAAGGTCTGCACCTCTACGAGTATTCCTGGGACCTGGCTAAAGTCGTTCTGAGGAAAGCATAGGAATAATGCACATCCTCGTGACCATGACCATACAAGGTTTTCCTCTAGTCTATTCAGTTCCGGCTGAATGAAGTACTCACCCCCTGTCTCTTTTACACCCCTCTCCAGCCAGGGAGACTCCTTATTCCTTTACAAAGGTTCTGGCTGGAGAGGGGTTCATCCTGAGGGTTCACCCTGAAGGGTCAGGGGTGAGGT
>CAZBAN010000066.1:5663-9932 GCA_964489895.1 uncultured Dehalococcoidales bacterium | reverse complement strand
ATCGGGATGAGAGGGGGATAAAGGCCTGCCCGCCGTACGCGACTTCGGCAGGCGGGGGGAGAGTACTGCGTTCAACCAGAACAGAATAGAACCTAGTAATAAAATACTATTGTTTTAATAGTTGCACCGCCCCTTTTGTGGTATAATTAGCACGTACTTTTTGCCCTGAAAACAGGATGGAGGAGTTCTGATGCAGGAAGGCCAGAAAGCCGTCGTTTGGTTCAAAGACGTGACCAGACATGATATCCCGCTGGTCGGAGGTAAAGGGGCTAACCTGGGTGAGATGACCAACACCGGTATTCCCGTTCCCCAGGGGTTTATAGTCACTGCGTCGGCTTACTTCCATTTCTTGGAGCGGGCGCAGATTACCGGTAAAATCAGAACCCTCCTCGAACCGCTGGATGTGCAAGACAGCAAACAGCTTCAGGAGATTGCGGCAAAGGTTCAGGAAGTGATAGAGGCGGCGGAAATGCCCGCTGAAATCGCTGTGGAAATCGAGAGGGCGTATGCTAAGATGGGTGGCGGACTGGTAGCGGTACGCTCTTCCGCCACTGCCGAGGACCTGCCGGAAGCTTCTTTCGCCGGGCAGCAGGCGACCTTCCTTAATGTGCACGGTGAAAAGGAAGTGCTAACTGCGGTGCAGAAATGCTGGGCGTCGTTGTTCGGGGCGAGGGCTATCTTCTACCGGCAGGAGCAGGGATTCGACCATTTCAAGGTTGGAATAGCCGTTCCGGTGCAGAGAATGGTGCAGTCCGAGGCGTCCGGCGTGATGTTCACCATAGAGCCGACCACCAATGACGGAGACAAGATTACCATCGAGGCAGTCCTGGGACTGGGCGAGATGATTGTTTCCGGAGACGTTACCCCTGACCATTACACTGTAAGTAAGGCTGATATGAAAATCTTGGAAAAGGAAATCAAGAAGCAGGAATGGAAGCTGATAAAGAAAGAGGGCGTGGTTGGAAAAGAGGACAATATCAAGGTCGACCTTACTCCGGAAGAGCAAGCCCGACAAAAGATAACCGATGCTGATATTTTGTTACTTGCCGGGATAGGGAAACACCTTGAAGACCATTACGCCTTTCCTCAGGATATAGAGTGGGCGAAGGAAAATAATAATATATTCATTGTTCAGACCCGACCGGTAACCACCACTAAAAAATCTTCCGGGGTAACTCATGACATTGATGCGCCTGTCCTTTTAACCGGTGCCCCCGCAAGTCCTGGAGTGGCTTCAGGTCCGGTCAGGATAGTATCTGACCCGTCACGGATTGATAAAGTACTGGACGGCGATGTCCTTGTTGCGGAAATGACCACCCCCGATTTTGTCCCGGCGATGAAAAGGGCGTCAGCCATTGTCACCGATAGAGGTGGCAGGACTGCCCATGCTGCGATTGTCAGTCGTGAGATGGGCATCCCCTGCGTGGTCGGATGCGAAAACGCTACCACTACATTGCACGACGGACAGATAATTACCGTTGACGGGAGCAACGGCATTATCTACTCAGGAAAGATTGAGATTCAATCGGCTGTAAAGATACGCGCCCGTGGCGAGGTTGTCACCAAGACCAAGCTACTGGCTAACCTGGCTCAGCCGGACATTGTCGACCGCGTGGCTGATAGAGATGTCGATGGTATCGGCCTCCTCCGGGCTGAGTTTATGGTTGCCGAAATCGGCGAACATCCCAGTGCCATGATAGCCGGGGGGCGCGGTGGTGAATTTACGGAAAAACTTGCCCGTGAACTGGTGAAATTTGCCAAGGCATTCTACCCCCGCCAGGTAGTTTATCGCACCAATGATTTTAAGTCGAACGAATACAAATCTCTAAAAGGCGGTGAGAAGTACGAAGAGGACGAAGAAAACCCGATGATAGGCTACCGGGGAGCTTCGAGGTACATAACCGATATCGAGACTTTCAAACTGGAACTGGACGCAATTAAAAAGGTGAGGGAGCAGTACGATAACCTCTGGGTAATGATTCCTTTCGTACGGACGGTCCCGGAACTGAAACGCACTATTAAAATCATGGAAGACGAAGGGCTGAAACGAACCGATAATTTCAAGATCTGGATGATGTGCGAGGTACCGTCCAACGTTATCCTCCTCGAGGACTTTCTGGATGCAGGTATAGACGGTATCTCTATCGGCTCTAACGACCTTACCCAGCTAATACTCGGTATCGACAGGGACAGCTCGAGATTGGCTGAGACTTTTGACGAGCGTAATAAAGCCGTGATGTTATCCATAGAAAAGGTCGTCAAGACCTGTAAAGCCAGGGGAGTCACCTGCTCCATATGCGGTCAGGCTCCGTCGGTATACCCGGAGATTACCGAGAAACTGGTCGAATGGGGTATTACCTCGGTATCGGTAAGTCCTGACATGATTGACCAGACCAGAGATATAATTGCCACAGTCGAAGCAAAACTGGGCATCAAGTGATTGAACGGCTAAATATACGCAAGATGATTGAGGAGAGTGAAGAAAGCCTCTCTCCTCATGCCGTTAAAAGCAGTATGTCGAGGGGCAGACCGGTACACGAGGAACAAGACCCCATCCGTACCGTGTTTCAGCGTGACCGGGACCGTATAATTCATTCTAAGTCTTTCCGCCGCCTGAAACACAAGACCCAGGTATTTATAGCTCCTCAGGGCGACCATTACGTGACCCGGCTTACCCACACCCTGGAGGTCTCGCAGATAGCCCGTACCATCGCCAGAGCGCTGAACCTCAACGAGGACCTTACCGAGGCGATAGCTATGGGACATGACCTGGGGCATACCCCCTTCGGGCATATCGGCGAGGAGGTGCTGAATGACCTGTACCATGAGGGATTCAGACACAACGAACAGAGTCTGCGGGTTGTCGACCTGCTGGAGAATGACGGTAAAGGACTGAACCTGACCATGGAGGTGCGGGACGGCATCGTTAACCACTCCAAGTCTACGGCAAGGATACTTGAGGACTGGGGGCAGATGGCTACTCTGGAAGCCGAAGTGTGCAGGATAGCCGACACCGTTGCCTATATCAACCATGATATTGACGATGCCATCCGTGCCGGCATAATCGGCGGTGATGATTTGCCTTCTCTGCCGGTGGAAGTTCTGGGGAATACCCGCCGGGAACGTATAAATACTATGGTCAATGACATAATCGTTCAGTCATGGGCTGCAAGAGACCCTGGTGCCGAAAGTCCATCCATAACAATGAGTCCCGGGATAAAAGAAGTGACCAATATTTTGCGTGATTTTCTCTGGGAAAGAGTATATAATCTGATTGCTGCCCGGGAAGAAACCGAAAAAGCCAGGGAAACCATCCGCCATCTTTACCGGTATTTCAATGACAATGAAGATAAACTGCCTCCGGAATATTCCGTGTACAGCGACGAGGTGGAACGGAGAGTGGTCGATTACATCGCCGGCATGACCGACCAGTATGCTACCAGACTGGCGGAAGGACTGGAGAAACGGAACTTTTAAGATGGGCGGAGCCCTTCTCCATAACCACCTCCCTCCCGATTCAATCGGGAAAGATAAAGGGGATAGGGTTTTATAAATCACTAATATGAGCGTTATCGACGAAGTAAAACAAAAACTGGATATTGTCGAGGTTATCAGCCAGTACGCAACCCTTAAAAAATCGGGCAGAAACCTCTCCGCGCTGTGCCCGTTTCACAGCGAGAAAAACCCCTCTTTCTATGTCTACCCTGAGCAGCAGAGCTGGCACTGCTTCGGCGCCTGCAATACCGGCGGCGACGTATTCTCTTTTATCATGAAAAAGGAGAATATCGATTTCGGTGAAGCGCTCCGTCTCCTCGCCCGGAGAGCGGGGGTTGAGATACCGTCGCGGGCTGAACCGGATACGAAGAAAGACGAAAGAGAGAAGGTTTACAAGATTAACGAAGCGGCGGCTGTATATTTCAGTAATCTGCTGGTGAACTCTCCCGATGCAGAAGCAGCCAGGAAATACCTGGAAGGCAGGGGACTTACCCCGGAAACAATCAGAGAGTTCCGGCTCGGTTTCAGCCTGAACAGCTGGGAAGCTCTGAAGGAATATATGCTGGGGAACGGCTATACCGAGGCTGAATTACTGCAGGCAGGTCTGCTGGTTGAGGCTGAGGACGGCAAGACGCACGACCGTTTCAGGAACCGTCTGATATTTACCATCAGCGATAGCAGGGGGCGGGTTACCGGGTTCGGTGCCAGGGTACTCGACGACTCGCTGCCCAAGTATGTGAACTCCCCGCAGTCGCCGGTCTTCGATAAAAGCGG
>CAZBAN010000066.1:0-5563 GCA_964489895.1 uncultured Dehalococcoidales bacterium | reverse complement strand
TCCCGTCCCGTCGAAGAGCAGTTCCTTGCCCTGCTGCTGCAGCACCCGGAGTTGAAAGAGCTGGATGCGGATATTCCGGCGGAATATTTTGAGAACAGCGAGAACCGCGAGATTTTTAACTCATGGCGGCAGGCTGAGGACGTCGAATCACTTAAGGAGAGTCTCGATTCAGTACTCCAGGAGCATCTGGAAGACCTGATTAACAGGAACGTGCTGGCAACCGAGATTAATGAAAGGTATAATAGATATATACTGCGTTTAAGAGAGGACTACCTCAGAAGCCTGGCGAGGAAAAGAGCCACGACTTTAGAAACTGACGGTTCAGCTAAGGAATTACCTGGAGAAAAGGACACCGAGATAGTCGACGGTCTGAGAGAAGTCTTTAGCCAAAAAGCTAGAAGAGGTGCTGGTAAAGGAGAGAAGAAATGACCCTGGAAAATTATGCAAACCCAAATGACTTCTCACCGGATAGTGAATCTGATGAAGAATCAATTTCGGCTGACCATTTACATGATAATCTGCATCCTGCTAAAGACCTTGATATTGACTTAACACTGGAAGCGGTCGATGAGCAGGAGGTAGCGGACGACCCGGTCCGGCTCTACCTTCATGAAATCGGCAAGGTGCAGCTTCTTACCGCCAAGGATGAGAGAGCTCTGGCTGAAAAAATAGAGGCGGCAAAGCGCATTAAAGAAATCAAGCAGGAACACAGCGGCAAGTACGGGAAGTCGCCCTCGGTGGTCGAAATAGCACTTACCATGATTAAAGAAGTCGGACGGGACGCCAATGTAATCAGCGTTCTCCGTGAGCAGCTTAAACTGCCGCGTACCGACAAATTCAAAGATAATATCTCCGACCCCGTGTTAAAGGATAGCATCGAAGGCGTGATAGACCAGCAGCTGGTGCAGGCGGTTTCACGTAAGATTGGCGAGTTCATGCCTGAAACGGAGCAGCATATCATCAATCTTTCTCTCAACTGCAGCCTGCTGCCGGGAGTGGTCGTAAACGCGGTTGCAGACGATACCTCGATGGCAGATATTGAAAGTCTGGTGACGGATAACGATTTCATAGATATCCTCCAGGGTTATGAGAGACAGATTAAAGAGCACCTGGACGGAATCGCCCTTGAAGCTGAAAAAGCGGAAAGACACCTGATTGAAGCCAACCTGCGCCTGGTGGTCAGTGTAGCCAAGAAGCATATCGGACGCGGTATGTCCCTTCTTGACCTTGTCCAGGAGGGCAATATAGGGCTGATAAGGGCGGTCGAGAAATTCGACCACCACCGGGGCTATAAGTTCAGCACCTACGCTACCTGGTGGATTCGCCAGGCTATTACCCGGGCGATAGCCGACCAGGCTCGTACCATCCGCGTCCCGGTGCACATGATTGAGACTATCAACAAACTGCTCAGGGTGAGCCGGCGCCTTGCTCAGGAATACGGCAGAGAGCCCAACGCCAAGGAAATCGGCGCCAGGATGGACCTCCCGACGTCGAAGGTCAGGGAGATAGTCAAGGTAGCCCAGCTCCCGGTATCTCTGGAGGCTCCTATCGGCGAGGAAGAGGACAGCCATCTGGGCGATTTCATTGAGGACCGCGACGCTCTGCCGCCGGTGGACGCCGCCTCCAAGCAGCTTCTGAAGGAGCAAATCGAGGATGTACTGACCGCCCTGACTCCACGGGAGCAGAGGGTCCTCCGGCTCAGGTTCGGGCTTGAGGACGGACGCAGCCGGACGCTGGAGGAAGTAGGCCAGGAATTCAACGTTACCCGGGAGCGTATCCGCCAGATAGAAGCCAAGGCTTTACGAAAACTCCGCCATCCCTCCCGCAGCCGCAAGCTCAAAGACTACCTGGAGTAAGTAAATCACTATAAAATCAGTAATTAATCCCCCCGATTTTATCGGGGGGATTTTATTTACAAACAAAAAACGGGAGAGTGTGAGATGGCGTTAGCCCTCTCACGTAAAAATAATTCCCCCTCTCATTCAAAGGAGAGGGGGGTTCACCCTGAAGGATTCTCCCTGAAGGGATACAGGGGGTGAGTACTACATTCAACCAGAGCCAAATAGAATCATTATCTTCGAGAATTGACCATTATCACATATTGTCCGAAGTGTTTATATCTGTTAATCCCTTCTCAGTTTAGCCTTTACACGGGCTGCCAGCTCACGTGTACTGAAAGGCTTTCTCAAGAAATCATCCGCACCGATAGCAAGAGCGTCGCGCACGTTTGTCACTTCACCCAGTGCGGAAAGCATAATTACGGGTACATCGGAACGCTGCCGTATAATGTCGAGTACCTGAAACCCGTCAAGTCCGGGCATCTTGATATCCAGAATTACCAGGTGCGGCTTGAAATCTGCCATTGACGTGAGTGCCGATACACCATCAGCAAACGCTGCAACCGTATACCCTTCTTTTTCAAGCAAACGCTTGACTACCGTGCGCACCGACTCTTCATCGTCGACCACCATTATATTCTTTTTCCGGTTCTCACTCATGATATTCCTGTCCCTGATGGAGTCTGTATTTACCATACCACGTTATTATGCAGAGCGAATACGAAACGAAACCTTAATAAAAATATTCAATTCATAAACATTTACTTAACGTTTTATATCTTTTTAAACAAATTCTGCACCCACGAACCTGCCCTGCTCAATAACCAGACCGAGCCTCCGCCGAAACCAATCCACCAGACAGCCAGGGCAACTATTACCAGCGATAAAATTACCATCAGGGTGAGTAGCGCCCTGCGCGCCCACTTGTATGTTCTTTCTCCCAGAAACTGCGGGTCTTCCCACTTGCAGAGGTCGGGGCCGTAAGCGCGGGAAATTATGTATTTAAGAATGTCTCTGTCGCGCCAGTAATCATCGTGGCACATAACCGGTATCCGCCACAGTTTCCTGCTGTGGCGGCTGATAGCCAGCGGAAAGATTTTCTTACCCAGCCTCTCGGAAACAGGGTCCCAGGCATGGTAAAAATTCACCCAGAAGTTCTGTGTCTGCCTGTCCCCGAGCAGCACCTGTTTTATACCGGGCGACCAGTGACGCAACATGTCGGGAAACAGCCTGTTAAGGTTTTGCAGAGGTGAACCGAAGGTATAGAAACGGTGGAGTCCTTTTCTCACCCGCTCGATATTCCGGTGCAGCTGGCGGTCTTCTTCCGTCTCCCGCCCGCGATTACGGCGTGTCTCGAGATACCTGCTCCTCTCTTCTATCCTGTACAGTATATCGCTGATAACGTTGTAGCTGACAATGGTGCCGAGGCTGTGGGCTATCCAGGTGACGTAATCAAATACCTGGGTCTCACCGCTGATATTAAGTAAACGCTCTTTAGGGAGGTTCTTAAAGTCCCAGTCCAGCCCCAGCAGCTTGAGGAACTGCTCACCTACCCGCCTGTCGATACGCTGGACAATAGCCTGTTCGACACTCCCTTTCGGGCTGCAGTAAATTCGCACGTCCCTCATCATCTCGGCAAGCACCTTCGGGCGAGTTACGGACATTACAAGAAGCGCGGAAAGCGTCAGTGGCGCCATTCCTATAACCCCCATGCCCGTGGCAAAGCCGAACTCTCTGAAAGTCTGCGGTGAGACAAGCCGCAGATTCTGCCCGAGCAGCCACCAGGCAGTGCGTAAAGTACCCATAGAACGCCGTTTCCACAGCCTGCTGTAAAACACCCTGTCATCTTCAGTCAGAACGTCCCAGACTTCCCCGAAATTCTCCTCAAAGCTATCGTAATTAGACCAGTAGCCCTCCCAGATATAGGGGGATGGCAGCATCTCCTGTACATCTTCCGCAGGTTCTTCTGACCCTTCAGCCCTGACTGTTTTCCTGCGGCTTGCGGTGCAGATTTCATAAAGGGCGTCCTCCAGTCCCAGACGCAGTCCTAATGCTGTGTCAAGGTACGCATGCCTTCCCTTGCCATGTACCACGAAAAGGGCAGTTTTACGGGCTTCATGACGGGGAGGTAAATCCTCGAAACGCCAGGGAGTAACCAGAGGTTCGTACACCCTGGGTCTCTGCTGCTTTTCCTGCTGCGACATCACCCACCTCCCGAAAAAGTTCCTAATATAATAACACTTTAGTCAATGCCATGCCAGACGAAATTGACTTATTAAGGTACCTCGCAATATACTTCAGTCAATCGCGCCAATGCCTGAAAATAATAACAATCTCCAGTACCACGGAGTAAGAACAATCCCTGATGACGGATGATAATCAATCAAGGTACAGATGGTACATGCTGGCGCTTCTGGCGCTGACCGGTACCTTTGTAACAGCTATCCCGTATTCTTGCATGCCGGCACTCTTCAAAGAGATATCAGACGACCTGGGCTTAAGCCTGGTACAGATTGGCACCATCTGGGGTATGGGTAATCTTGCCGGTATTTTCGTCAGCGTCATAGGCGGGATAATCGGAGACCGATTCAGTCTAAAGATGATTCTCAGCATCTCCTGTATTCTGGCAGGTGTTACCGGCGCACTCAGAGGTCTTTCAACCGACTTTGCCACTCTTGCCGCAGCCATGTTCGCCAACGGCATTATAAGATTGATTATCCCGATAAGCATAACCAAGTCCGTCGGTCTCTGGTTCAAAGGAAAAAATCTTGGTATGGCGATGGGTATATCGGCTATGGGTATGGGTCTTGGACTTATGCTCGGTCCCCTTATCAGTGCCACATACATGTCGCCTTTACTCGACGGCTGGAGAAACGTGCTGTTCGTGTACGGCGGTATCGCCGTCCTGATAGGTATAGTCTGGTTTATTTTCGGCAAAGAACCTCAACAGGCTGACTCGACGGAAAGGCATTCCGGCGTGGTTCCGGTCCGCCAGTCACTTTCAAGGCTGATTCGTCTCAAGACTTTATGGTTCCTCGGTTTAACCCTGCTTTTCCGTATGGGCGGTATCATGGGAATGACAGGTTATCTGCCGCTCTACCTTCGTAACCGGGGATTGGCGGCAGCCAGTGCCGACAGCACTCTCTCCGTCTTCTACGCTGTCAGTTCGCTATTCGTTGTCCCCCTGTCTTCATTATCGGATAAAATAGGTTCCAGGAAATTAATTATCTTTGTCGGAATAGTTGTAACGATAATATGTCTCGGTTTACTTCCGCTGGTCGACGGAGCCGTTATCTGGTTGCTGATGGTGATGTCCGGTATGTTCATGGACGGTATTATGGCAATTACCTCCACGATTCTGCTGGAGACGGAGGGTGTCGGACCGGCATACTCCGGTACCGCCCTGGGTATTATTTTCACAATAGCCCATTTCGGCACTGTTTTTTCTCCACCAATCGGCAACAGCTTCGCCGGCATCAATCCAGGGCTTCCGTTTGCCTTCTGGACATTCCTTTCAGTCTTCTCTCTTTTCACGCTGGCTGCCGTAAAAGAGACGGGATGGAGAAAGAAAGCTTCACAAGCCGCCGATATTTCAGAGTAAATTACACCCCATTTTTGTTGAAAAAATGTGCTCTCCCCCTTTATCCCCCTCTCCAGCCATGAGAACTTCTCATTTCTATACAAAGGTTCTGGCTGGAGAGGGGTTCACCCTGAAAGGTTCACCC
>CAZBAN010000065.1:0-10041 GCA_964489895.1 uncultured Dehalococcoidales bacterium | reverse complement strand
ATGAAGATAGCGTTTATCGGCGGCGGGAATATGGGCACGGCAATGCTGGCATCCTTGCTGGAAAAAGGTCTTGCCAGACCCGAAGACATTACCGTCAACGATATTATTGAGAGCCGCCTCCAGTACCTCAAGGATAAATATGGTATTTCCGTGACCACCGACTACGGACAGGCAGTAAGCGGTAAGGAAGTGGTAATCCTTTCCGTCAAGCCGCAGAACCTGACCGAGATAACGTCCGGGCTCAACGGCAAACTCAAACCCGACCAGCTGGCACTCTCGATTATGGCTGGCGTTACCATCAAGTCAATTCGTGAAGGACTGAGCCATAATTCCATCGTCCGGGTAATGCCCAATATGCCAGCACAGATAGGTGAAGGGATGAGCGTGTGGACAGCCACCAGGGAGGTAACCGAACAGCAGAAACAGATGGCGGGTTCCATACTAGCTGCCATAGGCAGAGAAATCTATGTGGACGACGAGAAGTACCTCAACATGGTCACCGCGGTAAGCGGCAGCGGTCCCGCCTACTTCTTTTACTTTGTCGAAGCCCTTATCGAAGCAGCAGTACAAATCGGGCTATCGTCTGATATAGCTAAAGAACTGGTAGTGCAGACGATGCTCGGTTCTGGGCACCTGATAAGGCAATCCGAAGTTGAACCTGCCGAACTACGCCGGATGGTCACCTCCAAGGGCGGCACTACCGCCGCGGCGCTATCGGTGCTGGATGAGGGTGAATTTATCGAAATCGTTAAAAATGCTATAAAGGCTGCTTATAACAGAGCCATAGAACTGGGTGGATAAGAGCAGAAGTATTAGCCCATGCTAACCAGATGTTAAGTGGGTTTCAAGATATTTTACAGTCTGAAACAGACAACTCTAAATAGACTCTACGGATGATACCGGCAATATGAAAGGAGCAACCAGCCCATGACTTGGTTAACCAGAATCGCCCTGAAAAAAAGATGGATTACTTTTTTAGTCGTAGCCCTTCTAACCGGCACCTCTGTCTGGGCCACCATCACTCTTAAACAGGAGCTGATACCGGACATAGATTTCCCGGTGACCAGCGTGGTCACTATATATCCACAGGCTTCACCGGAAGATGTCGCCAGCGCGGTTAGTATCCCTGTAGAAAGTGCAATATCAGGCATACAAGGGCTGGAAACGCTCATCTCAACATCTACGGCTGGCAGTTCATATGTTTTCGCCTTGTTTGACTTTGGTTCCGATATGGACAAAATAAACGCCACAATAAAAGAAAATCTTACTGACCTGAGTCTTCCCGCTGAGGTACGTAACCTCCCAGCCACCACGCCACAAATTGCAGAAAATCCGATGCTTTACTCCATTGATATAAATATGATGCCCGTGGTGCGGTTCGGACTCAGCGGAGACCTGTCCGCCGACGAGTTATATGATATTGCTGTAACCGAGTTTGTCCCCAGACTGGAGTCAATTGAGGGTGTTTACCATGTGGGAATCGAGGGAGGCAGCAGTGACAAGGTCCTGGTGTCTCTCAATCCGGAGAAGCTGACCCGGTACAATGTATCGATTTCACAGATAGCGGCTATGCTCACCACACAGCAGTATAACTCTCTGAATCAGATTGAAAACACTGCCATAGGAACTACCGGGCTGGTTCTCAGCGATATAGCCGGGGTCAGAATGGGACCGGCACCTGGAACCACAATCAGCCGTACAAACGGCAAGCCCAGTATAAGTATATCAGTGATGAAGGAAGCGGAGGCTAACACGGTACTAGTAGCCAACGCCGTGGTAGAAGAAGCAGAAAACATCAGAGGAAATCTGAGCGATGACATTGAGATCACAACCGTAATGGACCAGTCTGAATTTATTGAAAAAAGTATCGGTGACTTAACGAGGAATGCTATTATAGGGTTCGTTCTTGCCACCATTGTAGTATTCCTGTTCCTGATGGCTTTTCGCGCCTCAATAGTTACCGCTATATCCATCCCTCTCAGCATTCTTATCGGCTTTCTCGCCATGCGTTGCTTCGGTATAACCATCAACATCCTCACTCTCAGTGCCATGGCAATCGTGGTGGGCAGAGTAATCGATAACAGCATAGTGGTTCTTGAAGTGATATACCGGCGTATGCAGCAGGGAGAAGCCTTCAGAGAAGCCGCCGTAGGGGGAGTCAGCGAGGTTGCCGTCCCAATTACTTCGGCTACACTGGCTACCATTATTATATTCGTCCCGCTTTTCTTTATCGGCGGCATCATCAGCGAGTTGTTCATTCCTTTCTCTATTACTATAATCTTTGCTTTAGTCGCCTCGCTGCTGGTGGCATTGATGGTGGTCCCTCCTCTTTCCAACTTCCCGGTTTCCGGAAAAGCTGATGTAAAAAAGAAGGAACCCCGGTACCAGCGTCTATACACCGCGATTTTACAGTGGTCTCTGAAACACCGGGCAGCTACACTGGCTATAGCCACGGTATTGTTCTTCGGCAGCTTTGCCCTGGTTCCAGTAATCGGTACCAGCTTTATTCCGTCCATGAGTGAAAAAATGATAACAGTTGATATTGAGATGCCTCCTGAATCTGACCTGACAGCATCCGAAGAAACAGCAGTACAGGTCGAAGAAATCATTAGTGAAAATCCCGAGGTGTTGACCTACCAGACCACCGTAGGTCTATCCAGTTCCTTAATTGGAGGTCTCAGCGCCTTATCCGGAAGCGGTACTAATAATATCAGTGTGGTAGTCTATCTGACTTCTGAGGCTGATTCTGAGCAAGAAGCCGCCGAACTACGCAGGGATTTACTGGAAGTAGCTGATGAAGATGCCATTACTGTAACTACTATGGAGTCGAGGTCAACCCAGTTAATGGGCTCCGGTCTGGATATATCCGTACGTGGTGATAATTATGAAGATGTCGCTATTGTCAGCAGTCAGCTTCTAAGCGAGCTGGAAGAAACGGAGGGTTTAGCGGAAATCACACTAAGCCTCGCCAGCACCGAAGCCCGACTCGGTATCACGCCTGTTATGACCAAGGTTATGTCCTCGGGGTTACCTCTGGACCAGATACAGCAACTGCAGCAGGAATTCATGCTGATGATGTATGGAGGAACAATATCCGAGGCAAGTATCGACGGCAGAAGCCATGAGATTTATCTTGAAGGGATTTCACAATACATAGATAATCTGGAGACGGCAAAGAATCTCAGGATTGGCTACCCTCAATCGGTACCCCTAGGAGACATTGCCACCGTCAGCCTTGACCAGCGCCCGGACAGCATCATGCGCATTGATGAGAAACTGGCAGCCAGCATCAGTGGTCTGATTACCGCTAAAGACGTCGGAGCGGTAAATCAGAAGATACAGGCAAAGATAGATAACCTCCCGGAGATACCGGGCATCGAGGTTACAATGGGTGGTATAGCGGAGATGATGCAGGAATCATTTTCAAGTATGTTTATTGCTACCATTATCGCCATCGTTCTTGCTTACCTGGTACTTGTGGTATCTTTCCGTTCTTTCCTTATTCCGGTGATAATTATGATTAGCCTCCCTCTGGCGACTATCGGTGCTCTACTCGGGCTGCTGATTTCCGGGCAGACGATAGGTATATCAGCAATGATGGGTGTATTGATGCTGGTGGGAATCGTTCTTACCAATGCTATAGTACTGATTTCTTCCGTAGAGCAGTTTCGCAGGAAGGGAATCGGCACGTATGATGCCCTGGTTGAAGGAGGAAGTACCAGACTACGACCTATACTAATGACGGCGTTAACCACGATGATAGCCATGTTGCCGCTGGCTCTGGGGCTGGGTGAAGGCACCGTCATGTCCGCTGAGCTGGCAGTTGTAGTCATTGGAGGCCTATTCACCTCAACTCTGCTGACACTACTGGTTATTCCCGTAATCTACAGCCTTCTCAGCCGGATGCGCCATAACTCAGCTATTCCGAAAGCTTAATTATGTACTGGCTAATATACCGTTATTAAAACTCTATGCGGTCTTTTGAATGAAGTGCTATTGACGCTCTGGCAAACAACTGACATAATGGGGAAGAGAGTTAACAGAAATCATGCACTGGCTAGATATCATTATACTGGTAATAGCGGCGATTACCACCTTTACGGGTTTTAAAATAGGGCTTATAAAGGCTGTCCTGACCCTGGTGGGCATAATAGTCGGAGTAGTCCTGGCAGGGCAGTTTTATGAACCTCTGGCTGACAGGATGACCTTTATTGAGCAGACAAATATCGCCCAGGCAGTTGCTTTTGCGATAATACTCGTTGTCGTAATCGTTATTGCCGGAGTCCTGGCAGCAGTACTGAAATGGGCCGCGAAGCTGGTGATGCTGAACTGGGTCAATCACCTCGGCGGCGCTGTATTCGGCTTAATCATGGGAGCAATGTTCTGCGGTGCCCTGCTTTCCCTGGCAGGTAAATTCCTGGATATCTCTGACATTATCGGTCAGTCTGCCCTTGCAGGCGTCCTTCTAAAGAACTTCCCGGCAGTACTGGCTTTACTCCCTGAAGAATTCGATTCGATACGATCTTTCTTCAAGTAAACGACGCCGCTATCACTTGGTAGAAACTCTATTATTCGCTTATATCAGTTTTTGAGCTTAATCCGGATGTAGACTCTTGTATTTCTCGAGCAACTGGTCGTGACTTTCCTGATGGTCCGGATCAGGTACGCAGGCGTCGACAGGGCAGATTTCAGCACACTTGGAGCTATCATGAGCACCAACACACTCAGTGCATCTGTTGGGGTCAATTACATAGGTTGTTTCGCTTTCACTGATTGCTTCGTTCGGACACTCCGTTTCACAAGCTCCGCAGCTTATGCATTCATCTGTAATCTTATACGCCATCTACTATACACCTCCTTATTTGTACCCTGGCTATGTCTCATTATATCAGATTACTCACCGTCCTGAGCTTTCTTTTTTAACGCCTCAGCCACAGCTTTCGGGACAAGGTCATCAATGTAACCACCCAGATTGGCTACCTCCTTGAGTCGACCGGAGCTGAGGAACTGGTAATCCAGACTTGCCATCAAGCATACCAGCTCAATATCAGGAGACAGGTTCTTGTTCATCAGTGCCATCTCGCGCTCATATTCAAAGTCGGCACCTATTCTCAGACCACGCACTATAGCCTGTGCGCCCACTTTCTCGGCAAATGCGACGGTCAAACCGGAAAATGGTTCCACTTCAACGTTGGGAATATCAGCCGTAGCCTGCCTTGCCAGGCTTACTCTCTCTTCAGTATCGAAGAGGAGACTCTTCTCCGGAGTATCATACACTCCTAGTACTACCTTCTGAAATAGTTTGGCTGCCCTGATGGCAATATCAAGATGTCCGTTGGTAATCGGGTCAAAAGTACCCGGATAAAGAGCAGTGGTCACGCCTCGTCCTCCTTTCGATACACTGATATATAGCTATCGCCGTGGCGATGTTCTTTGGTCATTTTTAATGGAGAATAAGCCGGAGCCAGGGAAAGGTGGGGAGAATGAGTAACCACGACGGTTGTATCATTCCCGACTATTTTTGATTTTGCCACTTGCCCTATAACGTCACCGATAGAAGAATCAGTATAAGGTGGGTCTATCAATATGATACCGTACTCCTTGTCCAGAAAAGAAAAAGCTTTAGTTACATTACAACAATAAACGTGAGCCCGTTCCGCCAGTTTTGTCCTTTCGAGATTCTCTTTGATTATAGCACAACATTGTGGAGCACGTTCAACAAAATCAACCCAATCGGCACCGCGACTCAACGCTTCAATACCCAGACCACCGCTTCCGGAATATAAATCGAGTACGTTTTCCCAGTTATCCGTGACATTTTCCAGTATCGAGAAAATTGCTCCCTTTACAATATCTGTTGCTGGGCGTGTAGCACTTCTTTTTGGTGCTTTAAGCCGGTGCCCCTTGGCTATACCAGCGATCACTCTCATTATGCGTATTGATGATAACCAGTTTTAAGGAATATTGTCAAACCTTATCTCTGTTTATCAAATCCTTCATCTTTGGAATAACGTCTTCGTACAAAGGCAGCCCGTGTCCGAAACACATTATATTGATATCATAAGCGGACACCTTCTTAACCGATTCCATGCCTTCTTTCAGGTCGGAACTGACCATCTTGGGTGGTAGATACAGCATTTTGCGTCGTTTCCTTAAAAGGTCGCCAACGACCAGTAGCTTATGCTGTTTCGAGTAGAGGCTTATACTGCCCGGAGTGTGTCCCGGGGTATGAATAACCTCAAGCCCTCCGAGCGGTTCTAGTATTTCACCACCCTCCAGCTTAATATCAACATCTTCTGGCATCACGTAGAAGACCGAATGCAGCTTTGAGGTAAACTGGGTGAGTGATGTGCGATATCTGGAACCGACGGCAGAGGGGTGTTTTCTTTCACCCACATCAGCTTTATGGATAGCTACCTTAGCTGTAGTCAGCTTTTTCAATTCAGCCAGTCCGCCTATGTGGTCGATATGATTATGAGTAAGGATGATAAGGCTAATTTCTTCCGGCGAACGTCCCAGGTGGCGGATAAATTCCACCAAGTGAGTCGCACCTTCACGAAGGCCGGTATCGATAAGCGTCAGTTGCTCCTCGGCTATCAGTACCACATTTGCGCCGCTGTAGGTAATCTGATAAACATTGGGGACGATTTCCGCAGTATTACGTATAAAACTTTTTATTCTGGATATAACGGATATCTTTTTTTCTGATTTCATATGTTAGTTGCAGGATTACCGTGCAAAGACTATATTGATTTTGGCGCCAGGTCTTCCGGCTCTATCCTGCTCTTAGTTTCTTTCCACTGATTTTCGGTCAAACCGAGCCTCTCAAAGACTTCATCAACATAACGCAGGTAGTAATCGTAATCGAAGAGGCTTTCGAGTTCTTCCGGAGTCAGACATTCGGTAACCTCGGAGTCCGCTTTTAAAAGTTTCAGAAAGTTCCTGTTCCCTTTCCATGCTTTCATGGCATTTCGCTGGACCAGCTCGTAGGCTTTCTGCCTGCTCAGACCTTTATCTATGAAAGCCAGCATTACCCGCTGTGAGAATATCAGTCCTTTTGTAAGCTCAAGGTTACGCTTCATCCGCCCCGGATAGACCTGCAGACCTTTCATTATCGAGGTAAAGACCGAGAGCGAATAATCGAGCAGCAGGCAGGAATCAGGCAGTATGACGCGTTCTGCAGACGAGTGACTGATATCCCTCTCATGCCATAGAGCGATATTTTCCATTGCCGTGAGAGCCTGACCCCTAACCAGCCTGGCTATACCACAGACGCGCTCGCACAGTTCGGGGTTCCGCTTGTGCGGCATGGCTGAAGAGCCGGTCTGTCCCTTACTGAAAGGTTCTTCTACCTCACGTGTTTCTGTTTTCTGCAGGCCTCTAATCTCGGTGGCAAACTTCTCCAGCGAACTGGCGATTATCGCCAGCGTGGTAACAAACTGGGCATGGCGGTCGCGCTGCAACACCTGATTGGATACAGGGGCAGGGGTAAGTTTGAGCCTGGCACAGGCTTTCTCCTCAACTTCAGGAGATAGTGTAGCGTAGGTACCTACTGCCCCCGATATTTTACCCACCGCTATCTCTCTGATAGCTTCGTTAAGCCTCTGGCGATTGCGGCTCATCTCCTCTATCCATATCGCCAGTTTCAAACCAAAGGAAGTCGGCTCGGCATGGATACCATGAGTGCGTCCTATCATCGGCGTATATTTATGTTTCAACGCCTTTTCAGCCAGAACCGAGATAAGCTCCTTAATGTCCTGCATCAGTATCTCGCCGGCTTCAACAAGCTGCAGGCTGAGTGCCGTATCTATGACATCGGACGAAGTAAGACCGAGGTGGATAAAACGGGATTCATCACCCAGACTTTCGGCAACGGCACCCAGAAAAGCGGTCATGTCATGGTGCGTCTCCTGAAGAATCTCTTCCATTCGCTTGAGATTCACCCTCGCCATCTTGATTTTAGGCACATCCTGGCGGGGAATTACGTCCAGATCAGCCCAAGCTTCACAGACGGCTATTTCCACATCAAGCCACTTATCGAACTTGTTCTCATCCGACCACACTCTTTTCATCTGTGGTCTCGAATACCGCTCTATCATTACTTTTCTCCTTGCAGCTCACTCCGGAATTGTTCGCAGGCTTGCACGATTTCAGGATATTTCAGACCTAAAATTTCAGCCGCGAGATAAGCTGCATTTTTAACTCCGGCAGCTCCTACAGCTACCGTTGCCACGGGAACTCCAGCCGGCATCTGGATGATTGAATAGAGAGCGTCAACACCTTTCAGTTCACCCCCTGCCATAGGCACGCCGATGACAGGCAGCGTGGTCCAGCTGGCAAGGACTCCGGGTAAATGGGCAGCCATTCCAGCGGCGGCTATTATTACCTCGATACCTTTACTCCGTGCCTCCTGTCCGTATTTGCGTGCTTTTTCGGGAGAGCGGTGGGCTGAAATCACGTTAACCTCATAATCAATGCCAAACTTTTTCAGTATATCCAGTGCCGGCTGTACAGCCTCGGTATCAGATTTCGAGCCTATTACCACACCTACCAGCGGCATTTTCTCCACCTCACTCTTCGTTAATTATTCCCCGGTTCTCTGACAAGGGCTATGTCTTTTCGGTAGTAGCACCCTTCAAAGTGAATTCGTGGGATATTGGCATACACTTTCTCTCTGGCTTCTTTAAGGTTTTTACCTTTAGCAACAACGGTCAGAATACGACCTCCGCTGGTAAGTATCGTTCCGTTGGGTCCGGGTTTCGTTCCGGCGTGGAATACGGTAATACCATCATCAAGGTCGTCCAGTCCGCTGATGGGAAAGCCCGTTTTATATTTTCCGGGGTATCCCCCCGAAGCCATTACTACCCCGACGCAAGCATCATCGCTGCACTCCACCTTTATCTGGTCAAGATTGCCGTTAATTACCGCCAGGATTATATCCACCAGGTCGGTCTTTAGTCTTGGCAGGACAACCTGAGCTTCGGGGTCGCCGAACCTGGCGTTAAACTCTATCACTTTTGGACCTTCTTCGGTAATCATCAAACCACCATAAAGGACACCCTTATAAGGTCTCTTCTCTTTATCCATAGCCTTTACTGCCGGTTCCATAATCGTCTTCATTACTCCATCGCCCAGTTCCCGGGTAAAAAATTCCGGCGGGCTGTAACTGCCCATACCACCGGTGTTGGGTCCCCTGTCATCATCATATATGCGTTTATAATCACAGGCATCCGCCGCCGGAGCTACGTTCTTGCTATCGGAAAACACAAATGAGCTCATTTCCCTCCCGGACATACTCTCCTCTATAACCACCGTATCGCCGGCTTCTCCCAGCGTTTTCTCTACCATAATGTTTGCCAGAATATCCAGTGCCTGGGCGATAGAATTAGCCACAATAGCTCCCTTACCCGCCGCCAGTCCGTCGGCTTTAATCCAGACAGGGGAAGACTGCTGCTTTACATAATCAGAGGCGTGGTTATAATCGGAAAAGCTACTGCTCTTGGCACAGGGGATACTGTATTTCTGCATCAGCCCCTTGGCAAAAGCCTTGCTGGACTCAATCTGGGTAGCACCTTTCGTCGGACCGAATATCGGAATCCCGATAGTCTGAAAACGGTCGACCACCCCATCAGCCAGCGGCGTTTCAGGACCGACAACAACCAGCCCTATACCTCGTTGCTGTGCGGTATTGGCTATTTCTTCGAAATTCGCCGGGTTTATGTCCATATTATGAGCAATCAGGCCTGTCCCGGCATTCCCCGGAGCGACGTATATCTCTTCGGTTTTCGGGCTCTGTGCCAGCTTCCACACCAGCGCATGCTCCCTGGCACCACTCCCGATAACAAGAATTTTCAGCGTTCAACCTCCACATTCAACAATTCAGAGATAAAACTGACCGTATATCAGCGTATATATTTAATCCGATAAGCACGGCACGGGGCTACTCACACTTATCCAATTTACCTTTCAACCTGTTTTGCGTTTACTCCCACTCAATCGTTGACGGTGGTTTGGACGTAATATCAAAGACAACACGGTTCA
>CAZBAN010000064.1:3827-10134 GCA_964489895.1 uncultured Dehalococcoidales bacterium | reverse complement strand
ATCCTGCTCTTCTTCCTCGTCCTGCTCGTCCATTTCCATCTCGAGCTGTTCCATGATACGGGCGGCACGGGGATAACCGATATGCAGACGCCTCTGGAGAAACGAGGTGGATATTCTATCATGCTCCCTTGCCAGCTGCCTGGCTGCTTCCATCAGCGTATCCTCCGGATAGCTTCCTCTCCGTGCTTCGGGTGAAGATACGACAAGGTCTTCGGCTTTCAGCAGCGGACCGAGCTCGCCCTTCTTCTGGTTTCCCCAGAAATAGACCAGTCTCTCAGCTTCGGTATCGGAGACGTAGCATCCCTGAAGTCGCTTGGGTTTGGCTGCCTCCGTGGGCATATAGAGCATATCACCGCTGCCCAGCAATTTCTCGGCTCCGCCTATGTCGAGAATAGTCCGTGAATCGACCTGAGAGGTAACGGCAAAGCTGATGCGCGTTGGGAAATTAGCCTTGATTAAGCCGGTAACCACGTCCACCGAGGGGCGCTGGGTAGCCACGACGAGGTGTATCCCCACGGCTCTCGACATCTGCGCCAGATGGCATAAAATCTGCTCTACCTCGTCACCCCCCAGCATTATCAGGTCTGCCAGTTCATCGATAATCAGCACAAGGTACACCATCCGTTCATCGCCCTGCTTGTTTTTATTGTAACCCTCGATATTGCGGCTGCCTGACGAAGCCAGTGTCTGGTACCGGGCATTCATTTCGCGGCTTAGCCAGCGCAATGCCTCGAGGGCTTTCTCGGCATCTACTATCACCGACGTCGCCAGGTGCGGAATACTGTTGAAAGCTGTCAGCTCGACCCGCTTGGGGTCAATCATTATAAACCTGATATCATCGGGGGTGTTATTCAGCAGCAGGCAGCAGATAACGGCGTTCAGGCATACCGTTTTCCCGCTTCCCGTAGCCCCGGCGATAAGTATGTGCGGCATCTTAGCCAGGTCACCGGCAATTGCCTCACCGCCGGCACCTTTACCCAGCGCCAGAGACAGTTTCGACTTGGCGTGCAGTTTCTGAAAGGTGCTCGTTTCTATTACTCCCCGCAGGCTGACCAGACTGGAAATAGTATTCGGTACTTCAATACCGACAATAGATTTGCCCGGCACCGGAGCTTCAATCCTGATACTGGGCGCCGCCAGCGCCAGAGCCAGGTCATTCTGCAAGGAACTTATTCTATCGACCTTGACCCTTGTTTTGGATACCTCCTCCAGCCTTACGGTAACGTTTCCGTCCTTGTCTTTCTCCCTTACCTCTCTCGTTTTCCTGTCCCAGCCCGGCTCCACGCCGAACTGGGTAATCGTCGGTCCCTCGTTTATCTGCACCACCTTGGCTTCCACGCCATAACTGTCGAGGGCTTCTTCGATAAGCCTGGCTCTCTCCTGGTTATCAGCCTGGCTGAACTGAATCTCCGGAGACATATCCAGAATTTCGAGGGGAGGCAGTTTCCACCCGTCAACAACAACCAGGTCAGGCGATTCTCCATACTTCTTCCATACATCCTGTGCCACCTGCTTGAGGTCCTGAGGAGTCGGAGCGGCAGTGGATGCGGGAACGGGTTCAGGCTCAGCCTCCGGGACGACCTCCTCCTTCAGGTCTTTCTCCATCATATCGGCGGCGAAGGGCCTGCGTGGTTCCGCACGCCTGAGAGTTACCGTATCGGCAGTAACAACCGGTCTTGAGGGAGCAGCCCGCGTCTCGGAAGGATGTAAAAGGTCCTTTTCTCTCATCGGTTTATAGCCCGGTCGCTTGAACTTTTCCACCAGCCATGTCGCAAAACTCCTGGCAAGTTTAAGATTAGTCCCGGGCATCACCACGATGATACCCAGTATAAACAGCCCCAGCACACGGAAAACGCCCACCAGGTCAGTGTGACCAATGATACCAATTCCGAATTTGCCACCCAGACTGACCCCGGCGAGGGCGTCTCTCCCCGGAATAAAAGACAGAATTCCCCAGACAACCAAGAGCAGTACAATGCCACCGAGCCAGCGGTTCCAGTATTTTACCAGCAGGTACAGATTCCGCCGCAAGACCACCACTACCAGCGTTACTACAGCTATGATAAGAAAGATAAGACCCCAGCCGAAAAGTCTGAATACGTTACTGGTAAACCAGGAGGTGATATTCCCCCACTGCCAGCAAATTACCCCAATAATTGCGGCAAGCAGTATGAGCTGCCATACGGGACCCAGAGTGAAGAAACGGAACAGCCCTCCCAGGAATGAACCCCTGTTATAGCTACGCCTGCCCGCACCTCTCCCGGTGGTGTCACTCTTATTATCCGTTTTTCTCCTAGCCATACCGCCCCCATCCGGTAATCAGTTAATTACACCTTTACCATAAACGGCAGGACCATCGGACGCCGCCTGGTCTGCTCATAATAAAATTTGTTAAGGGTATCTCTTACCTTTGTATTGATAAAACCCCAATCAGCGGGTCTGGCTCCGCCGTGGTCCAGCACCCTAGCTACCAGGTCGCGGCTTTCATCAATCATATCCTTTGACTCCCTGTTATCAACGAAACCCCGTGATACGATGTCCGGTCGTCCCACAAGCTTGCCGGTCTGCCGGTTTATAGCGATAATCACCATTACTATACCATCTTTGGACAACATCCTCCTGTCCCGCAGGACAACGCTGCCGATATCCCCCACGCTCAAACCATCCACATAGACATTACTTGAAGCAACTTTGTCCTTTACTTTTCCTGACTGCGGGTTCAGTTCAAGGACATCGCCGTCCTCAAGCACGAAGATGTTCTCTTCCGGTATGCCGACCGACTGCGCCAGTCTCGCGTGAAAACTGAGATGGCGGTACTCGCCGTGTATGGGCACGAAGAATTTGGGATTCACTATATTCAGCAGCAGCTTCAATTCTTCCTGGCTGGCATGCCCGTGAACATGAACGGACATAATTTTATCGTACAAAACCTGCGCGCCCTGTTTGAGAAGATTATCAACCGTCCTGTTTACCACCGCCTCATTACCGGGAACAGGAGTAGCCGATATAACCACGGTATCGCCCGGGATAATATGGACTTGTTTGTGGTCCCGGTTTGCCATACGGACGAGAGCCGAGGTAGGCTCTCCCTGGCTGCCCGTGGTGACGAATATAATTTCATTATGAGGTAATTTCTTCAACTCATCCATTCGGGCAAGTACTCCATCCGGTGAATGGAGGTAACCGAGTTCCAGCGCCATCTTGACCGTATCACTCATACTCCGTCCGACAACAAAAACGCGTCGCTGGTGCTTGACCGCGGCATCTATAATCTGCTGAATCCGCGAGACTAGCGATGAAAAGGTGGTTACTATCACCCTGCCGGGCGCCTCGGCGATAACCCGGTCAAGGGTTTCACCGACGACCCTCTCCGAAGGCGTGTAACCGGGCAGTTCGGCATAAGTAGAATCTGCCATAAGCAGTAAAACACCTTGGCTGCCAAGCTGTGCCAGCCTGGACAGGGCAGTCGGTTCACCGCTGACCGGCGTATAGTCGAGTTTAAAATCTCCGCTGTGGATTACCGTTCCAATCGGCGTATCTATTATCAGTCCTGCCGAATCCGGAATACTGTGACAGACCGGGTAAAACTCCACGGTGAACTTTCCCAGCTTAGTCCTGGCGCCGAACTGCACCAGCTTCAAATTTGCTCCGGTAAGCGCCTTACGCTCTTTAAGCTTTATTGAAATAATGCCCCGGGTCAATTTGGTCGCGTATACGGGCACGTCGAGTTGCGGCAGCACGTAAGGTAAAGCACCGACATGGTCTTCATGTCCATGAGTAATAACGATACCCCTTATCCTTTCCCGTTTATCCATAAGATACTGGATATCGGGAATAACCAGGTCTATACCCAGCATTTCTTCTTCCGGGAACATAAGTCCGGCATCAATGATGATAATGTCATCCTCATACTCCATCACCATCATGTTTTTACCGATTTCACCCAACCCGCCGAGTGGTATTATTTTTAACCTTGGCTTAGACATTTTTTATATCAAATACCTCATATATATTTCTCATATAGTATTACACATCGAACATCTTTAATTGCTCGGGTTCCGGCTCGGCTTCCGCAATATCCTTCTCCCGAGCCAGAATCGACGGTATCTTGAGCATATCAGCTTCAATCACCTGGCGCAGGCTCTGTTGGTGGAGAGCCGCCGCCGGATGATACATGGCATAGTAAATAACATCGCCCTGCTTCTGAGCGTTGCCGTGAATCTTGCCGATACTCTTACCCGGAAAGAACATAGACATTGAATAGCGCCCCAGGGTCACAATCATTCTGGGAGAAATCAATTCAATCTGGCGGTCCAGCCATTCGCGACAATTACGTATCTCTACCGGTAACGGGTCACGGTTTCCGGTTGGACGGCACTTAATCACGTTGGCGATATAGACCTGCTGACGCACCAGATTAATGGAAGCAAGCAGCTCATCAAGGAATTTTCCCGCTGGTCCGACAAATGGTCGACCTTGCTGGTCTTCATGGAAACCCGGTGCCTCCCCTATGAACAGTATCTCAGCATCCTCCGCTCCTTCACCCGGCACCACGTTATTCCTGAATTTGGCTATTTCACACCGCTGACAGAGTTCGATTTCTTTATAAAGTACAGTCAGTGCTGACATTTCTTCTCAGCAGCCTGGAAGAGATTATTCAACCAGCTTTTCGCTTATGATAGCACGCATACTATGTCCAGTCAATCGGATATCTAGAAGAATGATATCGTGTGTTCTTCTTTCATTTAGCATAAGTATTACCGTAATCTATTATCATTTATCAATCTAGATTGGTTGGTACATGATCACCTCACCCCTTACCCTTCAGGGTGAACCCTCAGGATGAACCCCTCTCCAACCAGAACCATTGAAATGGAGTGAGAAGCTATCCTGGTTGGAGAGGGGGATTAAGGGGGTAAGTATTAATATCAACCGACATAGAATAAGACCTATTATAAATATTATTGACACCACAGGTAGGGGGTTGTAGACTTCCAGAGGGAGGGAAAATGAGTTTCTTAAGCCAAAACGACCCCGAAATTTATAACGCCATCGAACAGGAAAGAAAACGGCAAAAAAATACGATAAACCTTATCGCCTCCGAAAACTTCCCCAGTAAAGCTGTATTCGAGGCAGAGGCTTCCGTTCTGACCAGTAAGTATGCCGAGGGCTACCCGAAAAAGCGGTGGTACGGCGGCTGTGAGAATGTTGACGAGGTGGAAAAACTAGCAGTCGAAAGAGCCAGGGAACTGTACCGCGCAGAACACGCCAACGTTCAACCTCACAGCGGCTCCCAGGCAAACATAGCCGTGTATTACGCCCTTCTTGAGTACGGCGATACGGTAATGTCCATGAAAATGAACGACGGGGGTCACCTCACCCATGGCGAGAAGATAAACTTTTCCGGCAGGACTTATAAATTTATCAGGTACGGAGTCAGCCGGGAAACGGAAAGAATCGACTATCAGGAACTTGAGAAGCTGGCTAAAAAACACAGACCCAAACTGATTGTAACCGGCGCCAGCGCCTATCCCAGGATTATAGACTTCGAACGGTTCCGCCAGATTGCCGACCTCGTGGGAGCGAAGCTGATGGTCGACATGGCTCACACAGCCGGCTTGATTGCCGCCGGAGTCCACCCTTCTCCCGTACCCTACGCTGACGTGGTAACATCAACCACGCATAAAACCCTGCGTGGTCCCCGGGGCGGATTCATCCTCTGCCGCAAAGAACTGGCATCGGCTATCGATTCAGCCGTCTTTCCCGGGACTCAGGGCGGCCCTTCGATGCACATTATCGCCGGCAAAGCGGTGTGCTTTCACGAAGCGATGCAGCCCGTGTTCGTCGAATACCAGCGTGCCATACTGGACAACGCCCTGGCTCTGGCTGGAGAACTGAAGAAGCTGGGTATGAATCTCGTATCCGGCGGTACCGATACTCATCTACTCCTGATAAAACTCATCGGAATGGGAATCACCGGCAGGGAAGCCGAAAAAGTCCTTGGCAGGACCGGAATCGTCGCTAATCGCGACCCTATCCCCTTCGACCCCAATCCGCCGCGTATAACCAGCGGTATCAGGCTGGGAACGCCGGCGGTGACCACCCGTGGCTTTGGCAAGGAGGAAATGAAACAGATTGCCTCGCTGGTCGTTAAGGTATTAAGCAATCCCGGCAATAAGGATATCGAGAACGAGGTGAAGCAGGAAGTCAGCCGGATTTGCTCCCGCTTTCCGGTGCCTGGGATTACCGATTAAGACCAGCTTTCATCGCCCCGTATCAGCAGATGGTTAAACCTGAGATGAAAAAC
>CAZBAN010000064.1:0-3727 GCA_964489895.1 uncultured Dehalococcoidales bacterium | reverse complement strand
GAAAACACTAAGCCCTAATATTTTGAGTTTTGATTTTCGTGCTTTGTATTTTCACCAGACAAGGTGAAAAAGGGGGGTGAGGTTTGGAGTCTATAGTGCTATAATAGGCGTGTGACCGAATATAAAGAAAAGGAAGGAGCTAGTGTGGAAGAACTGAAAGTATTCACCGGTAATGCCCATCCTGCCCTGGCAAAAGACGTCACCGACTATCTGGGTATACCTCTGGGTAATTGTGAAGTCTTCGAGTTCAGCAATGAGAATATCTTCGTACGTATTCTGGAAAATGTCCGCGAGCGGGACACCTTCGTTATTCAGCCTATCTGCTCACCGGTAAACACGAGTCTCGTAGAACTGTTAATCATGATTGATGCCTTAAGGAGGGCATCCGCAGGGCGTATTACCGCCGTGATTCCACACTACAGCTATGGTCGCAGCGACAGGAAAGACCAGCCGAGAGTACCCATTACCGCCAGGCTGGTCGCCGACCTGCTGACGGTTGCCGGAGCCAACAGAGTGCTGACCGTTGACCTGCACTCGGCTCAGATACAGGGTTTCTTCAACATACCGGTCGACGAACTGACAGCCCTTTATATACTGAGCGATTATTATAAGAAGAGAAACATAAAAGACCTGGTGGTTGTTGCCGCTGATTTCGGTATATCGCCCCGGGCTCGCGATGTAGCCGCCAGACTCAATGCCTCCCTGGCAATCATAGAACAGAGACGCATCGGCAATGTCGACAAGAAAGAAGCGCTCAACGTTGTCGGAGATGTGGAAGGAAAACCGGCTCTTATCGTCGATGATGAAATTACGACAGGCGGGACTCTCGTTAATGTTGTATCCACCATCAGGGAACACGGAGCAAAGGATATATACGTCTGCGCAACCCACCCGGTATTTTCCGGCCCGGCTATCGAGAACATAGCTAAGAGCCCGATAAATGAGGTCACGGTTACCGATACCATCCCCGTAAATGACAATAAAAAGCTGGATAAAATTACCGTACTGTCCATAGCCCCGCTTCTCGGCGAAGCCATCCGCCGCATTCACACCGGGCAGTCCGTTGGAGAGCTTTTCAAGTAGGAGTTAGAAAGACGATGTTGAAATGGCTCGGTAAACTTGTTGATTCCAATGAAAAAGAGCTGGACCGGCTGCAGCCAGCAGTAGATGAGATAAATGAGCTTGAGCCCGAGTTTGAGAAGCTGGATAATAACGCACTCAGGGCTAAGACGGATGAGTTCAAAGAGAGACTGAAGTCCGGCAGCTCCCTTGATGACATTCTCCCCGAAGCTTTTGCCGCCGTCCGGGAAGCCGCCAAACGCACAATCGGCCAGCGGCACTTCGATGTCCAGTTGATAGGCGGAATCGTCCTGCACCAGGGGAAAATAGCCGAGATGAAAACCGGTGAAGGTAAAACCCTTGTAGCTACCCTGCCTCTCTACCTGAACTCGCTTACAGACGAAGGCGCTCATCTTATCACGGTGAATGATTACCTTTCCAAGCGTGACCACCACTGGATGGGTCCAATCTATAACCTCCTCGGAGTATCGACCGCCAGTATCCAGCATGAAGCTTCCTTCATATACGACCCCGAATACGAAGCTGAAGACGAAAGATGGGACTGCCTCCGTCCCATCTCGAGGCGAGAGGCATACCACGCCGGGATAACCTACGGTACCAACAACGAGTTCGGGTTCGATTACCTGCGGGATAACATGGTCATTGACCTTTCCTACTGCGTGCAGCGTCCCGTGAACTATGCAATCGTCGATGAGGTGGACAATATCCTTATCGATGAAGCGCGTACCCCGCTAATAATCAGCGGTCCCGCCGAGGAAGCTGCCCGTATATATCAGGTATTCGCCAGAATTGTCCCTGTCCTTAAAGATGAGGTAGATTACACCATCGATGAAAAACACCGTTCTACCAGCCTGACGGATACCGGAATCAGCAAGATGGAGAGCATGCTGAAAAGAGAGGGGCTGCTGAACACATCCAACCTGTATGACCCCCAAAACCACTCTCTTACCCGCCATATCGAAAGCGCCCTCAAAGCGCACGTCCTTTATAAGAAAGACCGCGACTACGTGGTAAAAGACGGCGAGGTTATTATCGTTGACGAGTTTACCGGACGGCTGATGTACGGCAGGCGCTACTCGGAAGGTTTACACCAGGCGATTGAAGCCAAGGAGAAGGTAAAAGTCCAGCGCGAAAGCATGACCTATGCCACCATCACCTTCCAGAACTATTTCCGAATGTATAAAAAACTGGCGGGAATGACCGCTACCGCCCTTACCGAGGCGGAAGAGTTCTTCAAGATATACAGTCTCGAAGTGGTGGTTATACCCACCAACGAACCGATGATTCGCAACGATGCTCCCGACCGTATTTACAAGGACGAGAACTCGAAATTCAAGGCGGTGGTAAGGGAGATAGAGGAGCTGAATAAAAAAGAACAGCCGATACTTATCGGTACGGTGTCAATCGAGAAATCCGAGCTCCTCAGCGGTATGCTGAAGAGAAAGGGCATAAAACACCAGGTACTCAACGCCAAGTACCATGAAAAGGAAGCCGGGATAATCGCCCAGGCAGGCAGGCTCGGCGCGGTGACAGTCGCCACCAATATGGCGGGACGCGGAGTCGATATCGTGCTCGGCGGAGTCGCCACGGGCAGGACCGAAGATGACTGGCAGCAGGAACACGAAAAAGTGGTTGAACTCGGCGGTCTCGCTATTATCGGCACCGAACGCCACGAAGCCAGGCGCATAGACAACCAGCTCCGGGGCAGGTCGGGGAGACAGGGCGACCCGGGACAGTCGCGCTTCTACGTTTCTCTTGAGGATGACGTTATCGCCCGTTTTGGCGGCGAAAGAATCAAGGGCTTGATGGAATGGGCGGGTTTTGACGAGGATACGCCCATAGAAAACAAGATTATAAGCCGCTCCATAGAGAGCGCCCAGACAAAGGTTGAGGGTTACCACTTTGATATACGTAAACACCTGGTCGAATACGATGACGTGGTCAACCAGCAGCGAACGCTCATATACGATGAGCGGAGGAAGATACTGGGCGGCGCCGACCTCAAGACGAATATACTCTCCATGGTCGGCGAAGAAATACAGGGGGCGGTGTCTTCACGCATCGGCGATGCCCGTTACGACGGCTGGGATTTAGACGGGCTCCTTACCGAGGTATCAACGATATATCCAACTCCACCGGAACTCAATGCCGAAGCCCTTTCCTCGCTAAAACCGGAAGAGATTGAAGACAAGCTGATTGAGCAGGCAAATGTCCTCTATGACCTTCGGGAACAGGAGCTTGGCTCCGATAACACCAGGACGCTGGAGCGCCTGATTATGCTGCGCATCATAGACAGCCTCTGGATAGAGCACCTGACCACCATGGAATACATGCGTCTCGAGGCGGGCTGGCAGAGCCTGCGCCAGGTAAAGGCGGTGGATGCCTACAAGAACGAGGGCTACAAGCAGTTCCAGATACTGCTCGATACGATACGGCACGACGTGGTCCATACCATATTCCATGTTACCCTGGCTAAAAAGACCGGGACCGGACAGCAGCCGTCCACGCCGATGGCGAAGGTCACCGCCGGCGCCGGCGCTGCCGTTGCCACCCGGAATCAAAAGCGGAAAGTAGCCGGTAAAAAGATAGGCCGCAACGACCCCTGCCCCTGCGGCAGCGGCAAAAAATACAAACACTGCTGCGGGAA
>CAZBAN010000063.1:2175-10503 GCA_964489895.1 uncultured Dehalococcoidales bacterium | reverse complement strand
CTTGATGCCTGAGGCTAAGATCGGGGTTATCGGGGGGACGGGGCTTGAAAATATAGAGGGGCTGGAGGATATCGAGGAGGTAAATATAGATACGCCTTTCGGCAAGCCGAGCGATAGCATTATCACCGGCAGGCTGGAGGGTAAAGGGATTGCCTTTTTACCCCGTCACGGCAGAGGGCACAGCATCTCCCCAACAGAGATACCGGGCAGAGCCAATATATACGCCCTGAAATCGCTGGGAGTGGAGCACATCATTGCCTCCTGCTCAGCGGGCAGCTTCAAGAAAGAAATCGAGCCGGGACACCTGCTAATCCCCGACCAGCTTATAGACCGCACCCGCCTGAGAACGAGCACCTTCTTCGGCGAGGGTATCGTCGGTCATATCCCCTTTGCCGACCCTTTCTGCCCGGCACTGAGCAGAGTCCTTTACGAAGCGGCTAAAGAGACCGGGGCTACCGTGCACAACGGCGGGACTATCGTGGTGATGGAGGGACCCGCATTCTCCACCCGCGCCGAATCGCGGCTTTACCGCTCCTGGGACGCCGACCTTATCGGCATGACCACCCTCCCGGAAGCCAAGCTGGCACGGGAAGCCGAAATCTGTTACGCTGTTATCGGCTGCGTCACCGACTACGATAGCTGGTGGAAGAGCGCCGAGGCGATTACGGTGGACGTTATCCTGAATATCATGCTTCAAAACACCAATACGGCTAAAGACATTATCAGGAAGTCCGTAAACAGGATACCGGAAAAGCGGGACTGCCCCTGCCCGACGGCGCTTCAGACGGCGTTCGTTACCGCTCCTGAGGCGATACCGCCGGAGCAGAAGAAAAAACTGGAGCTAATTATAGGGAAGTATATATAGTATAATTTATAGAACCCCATCCCCTGTGTCCCCTTCCCCTTAAAAAGGGGAAGGGGAGAGGGTTTTGAAAAGAGGGGCTGGCGCCCCTCTTAAACACCCCGTTTTTATAACCAGGAGAAGGGGAGGAGGTTTGTTGTGAGAGGGCTTCGCTCTAAAAAATCATTCTGAGGAATCCCGATGAAATCGGGATGACGAAGAATCTTATCTCAGAATAAATAATAGAGATTCTTCGCCCGATGAAATCAGGGCTCAGAATGACATAGGTAAGGAGTTATATTATATAAGAATGCCTGATTTAGAATTCGGATGCCTGGTTACCACAATCGGCAGCATGCCACAGACTGACGCCGATGAAGCATGTTCGCAGGTCAGGCGATACCTGAAGGACATCCCCGCCTGGCCCCAGCTTCCCAACCGCTCCTACCTGGAGAACATGTATGTCCAGTACAGCGAGGGATTCCCCGGGGTGGTAGTCGAGGACAACAGAATCTACGTTGACCGTTCTCAGGATTATAACAGGTCGCTGGAGCGGCTTTATACAGCCTACCTGGAGAATGACTATAATAAATACCCGGTAAGCCCGGAATATGCCGCCGGTCTGCACGCTTTCCTGAACATGGAGAACCTCTCCCCCCTGGCGGTCAAAGGACAGGTAACCGGTCCTGTTACCTGGGGGCTGACGATTGCCGATAATGAAGGCAAGGCTATAATCTGGGACGACGTCCTATCCGACGCCGCAGCCAGGATGCTGAGGCTCAAGGCAGCCTGGCAGGAGAGCGTCCTGAGACAGGTCTCGCCGAACACCATCATCTTCATCGACGAACCTTACATGCAGTCATACGGTTCCAGCACTCTGGTAAGCCTGCCCAGAGAAAAGGTAATCAGCCTGCTGGAGGAAGTGTTCGGCGGGATTAGCGGACTGAAGGGAGTCCACTGCTGCGGTAACACCGACTGGTCGGTACTGCTGGACACCAGCATTGATATCCTGAGCTTCGACACCTATAACTACGCCGAATCACTCACGTTGTACCCTGCCGAGGTCAAGAAGTTCCTCGACAAGGGCGGTGCCATTGCCTGGGGAATCATCCCCAATGAGGAAGAGGTGCTGGCAGGAGAAACGGTAGCCAGCCTCAAAGACCGCCTGGAGGAGGCGATGGTACCCTTCACCAGAAACGGCGTACGGTTCGAGCAACTGGTAAAACAGGGCTTGCTGACCCCCAGTTGCACGCTGACGCCCCTGTCTATCGAAGGGGCGGGACGTGCAATGGAGCTAATGGTGGAGCTATCGGACACGATAAGAAGAAGGTATCTTTAGAGAGGTTATAAATGGAGTGTAATATTGAAGAAAACAAGGCGAAATGTCCCTGCACTTACCCTTCATGCCCCAGAAAGGGCAAGTGCTGCGAGTGTATTTCCTTCCACCTTCAGTTCAATGAGCTTCCCGCCTGCGTTTTCCCGCCTGATGTCGAGAAGACCTATGACCGCTCATTCAACCGGTTCGTCCAGGTCGTTCAGGCAGGTCGCAGCTAACAATATTTTTAAACACAGTCAGGAAATATGAATAAAAGTAAAAGAGTCGCCCTTCACAAACACCGGATAAAGAAAAAGAAGATGGAGGCAAAGAGAAAGGCGGAGAAAGTCTCAGCCTGATAATCTGCCTCGGAAACCAATGAAGCAGGTCCTTTTACTCACCGGCAGACCGGGGACGGGAAAGACCAGCCTTATCAAACAGGCAGCCCTGCGAATGAAAGACAGGGCAGGGGGGTTTTACACGGAGGAAATAAGAAACCGGGGAACAAGAGAAGGCTTCAGGCTGGTCACCCTTGACGGAGAGGAGACCACGCTGGCTCATACCGGTATCCGCAGTCCTTACCGGGTAAGCAGGTACGGGGTGGATATCGAAGCCCTGGACCGCGTAGGTGTCCCGGCACTCCGCAGGGCATCAGGTAGAAACGGGCTGGTAATCGTAGATGAAATCGGCAAGATGGAGCTGTTTTCGACCGCCTTCAGGGAGGCTGTCCTGTCGCTCGTCAATGGCGGCGAGAGAGTCCTTGGTACGGTAATGCTCGCCTCCGAACCATGGACGGACGCCCTGAAGAGCCATCCCCGGGTCAGCCTGATAAACCTCAAGCGGGACAGCTATCGGCAGGTGCTGGCGGAGGTTCTGGACTGGCTGGAGACTATTCAGTCCTGAAACTGCTATAATGTTACTCGAAGTATAATTTATTATTAAGAGGGCGATAAGTATTTTAGATGTCTGAACTGCCTGACATGGCTCAAGCTCTGATGAACCCCGGTATCTATCCCGACAATCCTGCAAAGGTAGACCTGATACAGACACAAACGTCATTCATCTTTCTGACCGGTGATTACGCGTATAAGGTCAAGAAGCCGGTAGACCTCGGCTACCTGGACTACACCACCCTCGATAAACGCCGTTTCTACTGCCAGCGCGAGATTGAGCTTAACCGGCGACTCTGCCCCGATATCTATCTGGGTATGGTCCCGATTACTGAAGATAAGGACGGTTACTCAATAGACGGTAAGGGCAAGGTCGTTGAATACGCCGTAAAAATGCTGCATCTGCCGCGGGAATCGATGCTGAACGTGCTGCTTAAAGAAGGTAAGGTGTCAGAAGAAATGATAAAGGGTGTAGCCGGGAAAATAGCGGAATTTCACCGGAAAGCGGCAACCAGCAATACCATCAGCGACTACGGCGACCTTGAAGTGATTATCACCAATACCGAAGAAAATTTTATTCAGACGATAAGATACATCAGCAACACCATTTCCCAGAGAAGCTACCGCCATATCAAGGACTACATCAACGGCTTTATCGAGGATAATACCACCCTCTTTTACGAAAGGATTGCCGACGGTAAAATCAAGGACTGTCACGGAGACATCCAGTCCACGCATATCTGCTTCGACGATGATATCTATATCTATGACTGCGTGGAGTACAACGACAGGCTGAGGTACTGTGATGTAGCCTCGGACATCGCCCTGCTGGCTATGGACCTGGACAGCTATGACCGGGCTGACCTGTCCCGGATTTTGGTCGAGGCTTACGTGGCTTTTACCGGCGATGACGACCTTCTTCAGCTCCTCGATTTCTACAAGTGCTACCGGGCGTACGAACGGGGAAGAATGGAGAGCATCAAGCTGGACGACCCGGAAATTACGGAGGAAGATAAAAAGGCGGCACAGGCTGCCGCCGCCAGATACTTCGAGCTTGCCGAGTCTTACGCGGGGGATAATCCCGACGCTGAATGAAATACCGCTTAATTAAACCTGAAATACCATTGGTTGGTATGGATGGAATTCCGCTCAGGGATGAAATCGAGCTTGAGCTGCCGTTATCAAGAGCAAAAGGTGGCAAAGGAGGAGCAGTATGCTGACGGGACTGCATTTTCTGCTGACATATATGTGTAATTCGGAGTGCGACCATTGCTTTCTGTATTGCAGCCCTCGCTCGCAAGGGACTTTTACTTTAAGCCAGATAAGTGAACTCCTCGATGAAGCGAAGAAAATATCCACAGTAGAATCGATATATTTCGAAGGAGGAGAGGCATTTCTATACTATCCGGTGATGCTGGAGGGTATAAAAATAGCCAGGAATGCTGGATTTCAGGTAGGCGTGGTAACGAATGCCTACTTTGCCACCGATATAGAGGATGCAAAACTCTGGCTGAAACCTCTCCACGAGCTGGGAATCAGCGACCTCAGTCTGAGCAACGACCCCTACCATTACGAGGACGAGAACGACAATCCGTCAGTACGCGCCCACAAAGCGGCAAAGGAGCTGAATATCCCCGTCGGCGAAATTCGCATTGAAGAGCCTTCGGTAGCCACCGATGAAAAGCAGAAAAAGGGGGAGCCTATTATCGGCGGCAGTACCATGTTCAGAGGCAGGGCTGTGGAGAAACTGACAGGAGGGCTGCCCAGGAGAAGGTGGGAGGAATTTACCGAATGTATCCATGAGGAACTCGAATCGCCGAAGAGAGTCCACCTCGACCCGTACGGCAACGTCCATATCTGCCAGGGGCTAAGCATGGGCAACGCCTGGGAAACTCCGCTGTCGGAACTGGTAAATAACTATGATGCCGCTTCCCATCCGATTTGCGGACCCCTTGTCAAAGGAGGTCCGGCTCTGCTCGCCAGAGAATACGAAGTCGAACACGAAGATGAATACGTCGACGCCTGCCATTTCTGTTATTCCGTCCGTAAAGCACTGATAGAACGATTTCCGCAATATCTTGCCCCTCCCCAGGTCTACGGACTGGAATAGGTACAGATTAACCTATACCGCACTTACAGAATTTGTGCTATTATTGAAAGGTTTTTTCTGAAGAGAATTTATTCAGCCTAATTTAACGGTTGAAACTATGATAAAATGTTGACTCAGACGCAGGACACGATGAACTCCAGTAATTCCAGGGAGGCAGAGAAATACTGAATAAGGGAAACGGACCGGGAAGACCTTCTGCTAAAAAAAGAAAAGAACATCCGCTTCAGGGGCAGTTCAACGGCGAAGTACCCTGGCTGGACGGGTGCAAGGAGTGGGGTAGAGATACCTGCCTGGACTGTCCAATACCCCTGGAGAAATGCCCTGCCGAGAATCCCCGGCTCCATAAGGGGGGCAGACCCAAGGGAAGCAGAAACAGGACGGACTTTAAAATAAATGAACCCTGATGACCGGGACAATAAGAACAGGAACTATCAGCCAATCAATAGACCAACGAACCTAAAACAAGGAGCAACAGATGACTTCTACCAATAGCTACGATGTCAAAGACCCTTCGCTGGCTGAAGCCGGCAAGCAGCGGATTGAGTGGGCAAGCCGGGAAATGCCGGTGGTGAAGACCATACGCGAAAGGTTCGCCATAGAGAAGCCCTTATCCGGCATACGGATTTCCGGCTGCCTTCACATCACCACGGAAACGGCGAACCTCGGTCTGACACTGAGGGATGGGGGAGCCGAGGTCGCGCTCTGTGCGTCCAACCCCCTCAGCACTCAGGACGATGCCGCCGCCGCCCTGGTTGACTACGGTATTCCAACCTACGCCATCAAGGGAGAAGACGAAGTAACCTACTACCAGCACATCACCGCCGCTCTGGACAACAAGCCGAACCTTACGGTGGACGACGGTGCCGACCTGGTTACGACCCTCCACACCAGGAGGAGCGACTTAATCGAAGGCGTTATCGGCGGCACGGAGGAGACCACCACCGGCGTGATAAGGCTGCGCAGTCTGGCTAATGAAGGTAAACTGAAATATCCCATAGTCGCCGTAAACGACGCCCAGACAAAATACCTTTTCGACAACCGCTACGGCACCGGGCAGAGCACTCTCGACGGTATCACGCGAGCTACCAACGTCCTCTGGGCAGGCAAGAAAGTAATCGTCTGCGGCTACGGCTGGTGCGGGCGAGGTTTTGCACTGAGAGCAAAGGGAATGGGCGCACACGTGGTTGTAACCGAGATCGAGCCGGTACGCGCCCTGGAGGCAGCGATGGACGGTTTCCAGGTGATGCCGCTGATGGATGCAGCCAGTACAGGCGATATCTTCGTTACCCTGGCGGGCGATAAACACGTAATCGACGGAGACCACTTCAAGGTGATGAAGAACGGAGCTATACTGGCTAACAGCGGACATTTCAACGTGGAAATAAATATACCGGTCCTGGAGAGCATGTCCCGCAACAAGCGGGAGATACGTCCTTTCGTGGACGAATACGAGATGAAAGATGGTCGCCGCCTGTACCTGCTGGGCGAAGGGCGGCTGATTAATCTGGCGGCGGCAGAAGGGCACCCGGCAAGCGTAATGGATATGAGCTTCGCCAACCAGGCACTGTGCCTTGAATATATGGTAAAAAATAAGGGAAAGCTTACACTAAATGTACATCCGGTACCTGTGGATATAGATAAACATGTAGCCCGGCTGAAACTGGACTCGATGGGTATAAAAATAGATACCCTGACACCAGAGCAGGAAAAATACCTGACAAGCTGGCAGGAAGGGACATAACCTTACCCTAAATGTCATTCTGAGGAGTCCCGATGAAATTGGGATGACGAAGAATCTGAACTCAGAGATAATCGGTAGAGATTCTTCACCCCGATAAAATCGGGGCTCAGAATGACACGAGGGAGGTACTTTTAAGGCAAAGCGAAAGGACATAGAAGGGAGATAATATGACCAATAGATTCAGCAGTTCAACCAAATACTTGCTGACTTCGGAATCGGTAACCGAGGGACATCCGGATAAAGTGTGCGACCAGATATCGGATGCGATTCTTGACGCAATAATGAAAGAAGACCCGATGGGCAGGGTAGCCTGCGAGGTCGCCACCACAACGGGTCTTGTAGTCGTGCTGGGAGAAATCACCACCAGCTGCTATATAGACGTCCAGAGCATAGTGAGGCAAGTGGTGCATGATATCGGCTATAATAACCCTGAATACGGCTTCGATTCGCTATCGTGCGGCGTCCTTAACGGTATCAAGGAGCAGTCAACAGATATCGACATGGGCGTCAGCCAGTCGCAGGAGGTAAAGACCGGTGCCGGTAAGGACGACCTCGATAAAATCGGAGCCGGCGACCAGGGGATGATGTTCGGCTTCGCCTGTAACGAAACCCCTGAACTGATGCCGATGCCCATTTCGCTGGCGCACAAGCTGTGCCGCCGTCTGGCAGAGGTAAGAAGGAATAAAACCCTCCCCTACCTGCGCCCCGACGGCAAATCACAGGTGACCGTGGAATATAATAAAGGTGTACCGCAGCGTGTTACCAGTGTGGTTATCGCCGCACAGCATGACGACACCGACCGCGCCAAAATGGAAAAAGACATAATAGAACAGGTTATAAAACCGATTATTCCCGCCTCGCTCATGGATAACGAGACCAAATACTACGTTAACGCCACGGGACGGTTCGTTATCGGCGGTCCGGTATCGGATACCGGCTTCACCGGTCGCAAGATTCTGGTGGATACCTACGGAGGCATCGCCCGGCACGGCGGCGGCGCTTTCTCGGGCAAAGACCCGACCAAAGTCGACCGCACGGCGGCTTACGCCGCCCGCTATATAGCCAAAAATATCGTTGCCGCCGGGCTTGCCGACCGCCTTGAAATCCAGCTGTCCTACGTCATCGGCGTCGCCCACCCGCTTTCGGTATCAATCGAAGCCTTCGGGACAGCCAGGGTGGATGAAGATGTCATCGAATCCCTTATCAGCAAGCACTTCGACCTGAGGCCGGGAGCGATTATCCGTGACTTCGACCTGCGCCGTCCCATCTTCAGGCAGCTTGCCGCCTACGGACACTTCGGGCGGGACGACCTGGACCTCCCCTGGGAGAAAACGGACAAAGCCGAGATACTGAAAAAAGAAACATTCGGGTAGATAAAACCCTGTCATTCTGAAGGAGTCCCGATGAAATCGGGACGACTGAAGAATCTCA
>CAZBAN010000063.1:0-2075 GCA_964489895.1 uncultured Dehalococcoidales bacterium | reverse complement strand
TGTCATTCTGAAGGAGTCCCGATGAAATCGGGACGACTGAAGAATCTCACGTGCGAGATCCTTCACTACGTTCAGGATGACAGTATAGTATAACTGCTATAATACGGCATCATGAAGGATAACCCTATAAAATTCGGTACCGACGGCTGGCGGGGGATTATCGCACGTGATTTCACGTTTGATAATGTGCGTATCTGCGCTCAGGGCGTAGCCGACTACCTGAAGCAAAAAGGTCTGGACAAGCAGGGACTTGTAATCGGTTACGATACCCGTTTTGCCTCGGAAGATTTCGCCGCAGCCGCCGCCGAAGTAGCTGCCGGCAACGGGATAAAGGTATACCTGTGTCCCTCAGCCACTCCGACGCCGGTCATCAGCTACGGAACCGTGGCATTAAAAGCCGGTGGGGCTATCGTCATAACAGCCAGCCATAATCCCGGCGCCTGGAACGGTTTCAAATACAAGTGCGGAGACGGCTCCAGCGCCCCTGACGACGTCACCGCCGAGATAGTGAATAACATCAACAGCATCGTTACCACGGGTATAACAGGTCAGATACCACTGGTTGAAGCAGTAAAACTGGGGACAGTCGAATATCTCGATTTAACTCCTGCTTACATTAAACAGATAGCCGGACTGGTTGACCTGGACGGGCTGCGAAATGCCGGGTTGAAGGTGATTTTAGACCCCATGTACGGCGCCGGCTCCGGTTGTCTCAGTGATATACTGAGCGGCGGGAACAACGAAGTCCTGGAGATAAACGGTGAGCGTAATCCGTTGTTCCCCGGGATACAGCAACCCGAGCCAATAGCCGCCAACCTGGGAAAACTCTCTGCCACCGTTAGAGAGCGGGGTGCCGACATCGGGATAGCCAACGACGGCGATGCGGATAGAGTCGGCATAGTAGACGAAAAGGGAGTATTCCTGTCCACACTCCATGTATTTGCCCTGCTCAGCCTTTACCTGCTTGAGGTCCGCAATGAAAGAGGACTGATAGCCAAGACGATTAATACCACCATCATGCTTGACCGCCTGGCTGATATCTACGGGGTACCGGTCAAGGATACGCCGATAGGCTTCAAATACATCGCCCCACTGCTAACGGACGAAAACGCCTTAATCGGCGGTGAAGAGAGCGGCGGATATGGATTTCGGGGTCACGTTCCGGAAAGGGACGGGATACTGGCAGCCCTCTATTTCCTCGACCTGATGGTAAAAACAGGTAAAACGCCCTCGCAGCTTGTCGATTACCTTCACAGCAAAGTCGGCACCCATCACTACAACCGCGTGGACATACATTTCCCCGAGTCCGAACGGCAGGCGATAGTCGAGCGTGTAAAGAACAATCCGCCGTCTGAAATCAACGGCGTCAGAGTAGAAAAAACCGACACTATTGACGGTTTTCGGTTTATCATGGCCGACGAAGCCTGGCTGCTGATAAGATTTTCCGGGACCGAGCCGGTGCTCCGTATCTACGCCGAAAGCAGTACCCCCGCCGGTGTCGAAGGGTTACTCCAGTCAGGCAAAAAGCTTGCCGGAGTATAAACAATCAATAGTATGGCGAAGGAAGCCGAGTATGGAAGATAAACTCCCGCGAAAAACCGAAAAACCCTGGGGATATGAACTTTTGTTCGCTCTCACCCCGAAGTACGCAGGAAAGGTGCTCTTCGTTAAGAAAGGGCACCGCCTCAGCCTGCAGTACCACCAAGAAAAGGATGAGACCCTCTATATCTATGAAGGAAAAGCCCTGCTGGAAATCCAGGGGGAAGACGGCAAGATGGTAAAGACCGAAGCCAAATCCGGATACTGCTTCAGGCTGCCGCCCCTGACCAGACACCGTTTCCAGGCACTTGAGGACACCACTTTCATCGAGGTCTCGACACCCGAACTGGAGGATGTGGTAAGGCTGGATGACGACTACGGACGTACCGGAACGTCCGACAGCTAGTTTGACAATACCCGCCACTCCCTGATAGACTCTCGATAGTCAACGAGCCTCGATTTACGCTTATTACCAAACGATTGGCCCCGTGGTGTAGCGGACTAACATGCCACCCTGTCACGGTGGAGATCGGGGG
>CAZBAN010000062.1:0-10601 GCA_964489895.1 uncultured Dehalococcoidales bacterium | reverse complement strand
AGGCTTGACGAAACAGGCAACTATATCTTCAGTTCAAGTCGCGGTTCCACCAGCCGCTGCGGCACATTGGTATCCCGCATGAACTCGACCAGTAGTTTATGCAGGTCGCGGGCTATACCGGTATTCTGGCTGATTACGTTTCTCTCCTGGTCGGGGTCAGATTTCAGGTTGTATAGTTCGGACCCGCCAGGTTCGCAGTCATGGAGCAGTGACCATTCGTCGGTGGTGATGGTTGCCATGGAAGGCACCACGCACTTGCGTAACAGGTGGTCGACCAGCTGGTCAGTATCGCCGGCGTTAATAAACGGGCAGGAAGTAATGACGTGTTCCCGCCCCGGTTTCGAGGTGTCTTTTACGGACGGCAGCAACGATTTACCCTCGACATAGGACGGTATCTCCTGTCCGAAGAGGTCCAGGATAGTGGGCATCAAGTCGACCACCGAAGTCAAGCCGCTGTAGACTCCAGGCTCCACGCCCGGCACGTAGATGGTGAGGGGAATAGCGGCGACTTCCTCGTACAGGGGCGAGCGCGCCCAGGAGCCGACAGAGCGTACATTACTTGCTATCGTGCTTATTTCTTCGGGTTCCCTGGCGAAGAGCATCTTACCGAAAATTCCGTGCTCTCCGAAGTAAAAACCGTGGTCGGTTGTGAATATAATCGCCGTATTCTCCATCAAGTCCATATACTCGACCTGCCTCAGCAGGTTACCTATCCAGGTATCTACCATACTTATTTCACCGCAATATGCGGCGTGGGCTTTTTTAAGTTTCTCCTCGGTGAATCCGGGCACTTCTTTCAAGTACTGATAAAACGGCATTATAACCTCGCCGTCGTACCCGGGCCAGTAAGGTTCCGTGTAGTATATCGGGGCGTTCCACGGCTCATGCGGGTCCCAGGTATCGATGTACAGAAAGAAGTTCTCTTTATAGTTGAGCGTCAGCCACTCCATCGCTTTATTGAATGTTTTCGGGGCGAAGCAATCGGAATCGAGCGGGTACGGAGGGCGTCTTTCCAGCAGTTTCCTGTAGGGACTGTGCGGGGGGTTGTACCCGCCCTTGGCAACGAAATAATGGTCCGGTATTTCGTTGAAGGTGGTGAAACCGCGGTCGTAGTTCATGCCGTCCCGCACAAAGAACGGGGTATCGACAACGGCGGCGGTATTGATATCGGCGTCCCTGAGCAGCTCGGCAAGCAGCACGTTTCCAGGCGGAATCGGCGTCCACTGCATGAACGAAAGCGTCCAGCGCCCCGTCATGAAGTCAGCCCTGGTCGGCATGGTGGGAAAGGATGCTGCGTAATGGCGCTCGAACCTTACCGATTTAGCCGCCAGGGCATCAATCGAGGGAGTACGAATCTTCTGATTACCGTAAACCCCGACGTCTTTCCGTCTCACCGTATCCGATACTATCCATATAACATTCATTTGCCTGCCTCACCTGGTATTTCCTGCTCGGAGTGCGTATACGCCGTCTGGCAGATTTTGAGTTTAGTATTTCGCAGGTATTTTGTCAACAGCGTACTGGCTGGGGTGTAAATCAGCTTTTACTTAAAGTAGCTTTTCAGGGTCTCACTGATAAAGGCAAGGTCGTCATAGCTCAGATACTGATGGATACCGAAATGCAGTCCGTTCTCTCCTATATATTCGGATGCCGGAAAATCACCTGTTTTATGATTCATGAAACTAAATGCCCTGTGCTGGGTAGGCAGGCTGCCGAACAATGTTTTACACTGTATACCTTTGAACCAGTGACCTCTGCGATGTCAACGCAGTGCTCTAACCAACTGAGCTAACCGCCCACGTAGCAAGGATAATTCTACCAAAATGCCCCGTTTACAGTCAATTAATCAGGTCAGATGTTTTTACCTTCGCTTCATCCTGTTATCTATATAACTGACCGTAAAAAGCAGCAGCCCGCTGACAAGCAGGCTGATAACATCCAGATATTTGATGTCAAGCAATTTGCTGACCAGCGCCAGTACTCCGCCACCGATAATCGCTATCAGGGCACCAATGGGAGTAACCTTAAGTCTGTCCTTATAGAAACCTGCCAGCACGGGTATTATCAGACCGCCGGTATAGACCGTATAGGCAAACAGAATAGCATCGACGATATTATTCAGGTATAGAGCCAGAACCAGCGCCGCCGTTCCCATGACCGCTATCCCCCAGCGGGATACTACCAGCAGTTTTTCCCGGCTGAGAGAAGGTTTTAGTTTACCCACTATATCCACGGACAAAATGGTGCTGGCGGTCAGAAGGGTCGTATCCGCCGAAGACATAAAAGCGCAGAGCAGGGCAGCCAGTACGATACCGCCCAGGGCGGGAGGCAGGACCTCCTTTATCACCGTGGGAAACGCCTGTCCCGATGATATATCGGGGAATAAAGCCGCCGCTCCCATGCCAATCAATGCAATCCCCAGGGCAACTGGGATGATAAGCAGGGCAGTCCAGAACACGGACCTCCTGGCTACTCCGGCATCGCGGGCACAGAACAGGCGGGAATACATATCGGGCCCGACCACGTAAGCCAGTCCGACCAGTAAAAGCAGTTTGACCAGTTCATATCCGTCGAACTGAGCGCTGAGGGGAAACGCAAACCGCTCCGCCGAAAGAGCGTTTCTTAAACCGCCAAAACCTCCCAGATTCACCAGGACCATGGCTAAGGCGCCGAAAATTCCGGCAAATATTATCACCGCCTGCAGGCTGTCTGTCCGGATTATTGCGTGCTGACCGCCGATTATAGTGTAAGCAACGAAAACGACAGTAAACACCACCATCCACAACTGGGTGTTACCTATCCCAAGAGCTTCCATTATGCTGCCGGCAGCGATAATCTGGGAGCCAATGATACCTATCCAGGCGACGACGATAAGAATTGAGGCGGCAAGCCCCACCCGTTTGTCATACTGCTTCTCCACCAGTTCGGGGAGTGTGTAAAGTCCGAACTCCCTCACCTTTCTTGCCAGGAAAAGACCCAGAACTATCAACCCGATACTGCCGACCAGCAGAAACCACGCTCCGGTTAAGCCCTGAGTAAAACCCAGACTGCCGGTAACCATGATTGCCGAGCCGCCGATAATTGTCGCCAGCAAGGAGCCGGTTATGAATAGAGAGGAACCTTTTCTGCCGGCGACGAAGAAATCATCGGCCCGCCTTGCTTTTCTCCGGCTGTATATTCCAACGGAAATCATACCGACGAAGTATACGGCGATAATTATCAGTTCAAGCACGTTTCATCCTTCATCAACGGCTGATTATCCTCAGGTGACTTAATAATAGAACACCAGTTATTCAGGAAAGTAAAATGAAGTGGCTCAAAGCGGTCTGTTTCAAGGACTGACTGATACCGCCGTTACCGGGTTGGTTTTTGAGTACCCACGACGGCAATCTCAATAACTTTACCGCAGCCAGGGCAGGTGATATTAAGGGTGACATACTGGCTCATTACCCGCTCGGCAACCGCGGTGACCATGGAATCAATGTTGTCCAGACGCTGGTCCAGCATGTCAAGGCGCTGTTTAAGACGCTGTATCTCCAACGCCTGTTCTTCAGCTACTTCAACAGTTTCATCGGCATCAGCCAAGAATCCGTACCTCTCGTTTCTAAATCGACTTCATTATATGCAAGGGACTGTCCTATGTCAAAGGTTTTTAAACTCTTGATTTAGGGAAAGGGATAGCATATACTGATTCTACAAAAACGGAACAAAGCTACTACGCTTATAAAGCAAAGGGGGAACATCAAATGGCTGAGGTGGAAATCGGGAAAGTATCCGACTTCTTCTCCAGACCGGTTGTTGCCGGCGTTACTCTGTCAGCGCCTCTGAAAGCGGGAGACACAATCCACATCCAAGGTCACACTACGGATATGGTGCTGACCGTAGACTCAATGCAAATTGATAACGTAAACGTCGAAGAGGCAAAATCCGGTGACTCCGTCGGCATCAAGGTCAGCGACCGGGTAAGAAGAGGAGATACCGTATATAAAGTTACCGACTAGGTAATTCACTCCGGTATCCCCTGAATTTTACCGGCATCTCTGTACAGGCTAGCCCACGTTCTTTAGCAGGTTAGCCATCTCGATAGCGTCGGCAGCGGCATCAAAGCCCCTGTTTCCGGCTTTAGTCCCCGCCCGTTCAATAGCCTGCTCCAGAGTATCGGCGGTGATTATGCCGTAGGTCACCGGCAGCCCGGTTTCCTGGCTTACTCTGGCAATACCCTTGGACACCTCGGAGGCAACGTATTCAAAATGGGGCGTCCCGCCGCGAACAACGGCACCGAGGCAGATTATGGCATCATATTTCTTTGTTTCCGCCAGTTTCCTGGCTATGAGGGGAATCTCAAAAGAACCCGGCACCCAGGCAACGTCAACATCGTCCTCACCAACCTCGTGACGGAGCAGGGCATCTTTCGCCCCGTCAAGCAGCTTATTGGTGATGAACTCGTTAAAACGGGAAACGACTATCCCGAATTTAAGCCCCTTACCCAGTAACGAGCCTTCGTAAAGTTTACCCATAACTTCCTCCTTGTGATGAGGTTACCTGAAACCTCAGTTTACGGCATTATTTATCATCAATAGCCGGTATCTCCAGCATGTGACCCAGTTTATTCTTTTTTGTCTCCAGATAATTTATATTATACGGATTGGGAGGGATTATTATCGGTACCTGCTCCACTACTTCCAGACCGTAGCCCTCGAAACCGATGATTTTCTTTGGATTGTTGGTCAACAGTCTTATTTTATGCAAGCCCAGGTCAACCAGTATCTGGGCGCCGATACCGTATTCCCTCAGGTCAGGAGGGAATCCCAGAGAGAGATTCGCCTCCACGGTGTCCAGTCCGTTATCCTGAAGAGCATAGGCGCGAATCTTATTATGAAAGCCGATGCCCCTACCCTCCTGCCTCATATACAGCACCACGCCGCGCTCTTCCTCGGCAACCTTCTGCATGGCTACGTGCAACTGCTCACCGCAGTCGCAGCGAAGACTGCCCAGGACATCACCGGTAAAGCACTCGCTGTGCACGCGGACCAGCACCGGCTCGGGAGTAGTAATATCACCCATCACCAGGGCAAGGTGTTCACCGGACTCGATATCGCTCCTGTAGGCAATAGCGGTATACTCTCCGTACTTGGTGGGGAATTTGGTTTCGGCTACACGGTGCACCAGCTTCTCATGACGCCGCCGGTAGGCAATGAGGTCAGCTACGCTGACTATCTTCAGACCGTGCTTTGCGGCGATTTTCTCAAGCTGCGGCAGCCGCGCCATGGTACCGTCCTCATTCATTATCTCGCAGCAAACTCCCGCCGCGTAAAAACCAGCCAGCCTGGCAAGGTCAACCGTAGCCTCGGTCTGACCCGCCCGAACCAGAACGCCGCCTTCCTTCGCCCTCAGCGGGAACATATGACCTGGCATAACCAGGTCCTCCGATCTGGTATCCGGGTCGATAATCGTTCCCACCGTCCTTGCCCTGTCGGACGCGGAAATACCGGTGCTCGTGCCGTGTTTTGCCTCGACGGATACCGTGAAGGCAGTACCGAAATTGGAGGTGTTATTATTCGTCATCATGGGAATTCCCAGCTCGTCCAGCCTCTTGCCGGTAACCGGCATACAAATCAGCCCCCTGCCGTGCACCGCCATAAAGTTGATAGCTTCCGGGGTAACCTTCTCCGCAGCCATAATAAGGTCGCCCTCGTTCTCTCTGTCCTCGTCATCAACGACGATTACGAACTTCCCCGCCTTTATATCTTTTATTGCTTCTTCGATACTTGCAAGCCCCATATTTCCCTCTTTTGCCCGGTAATGAATCAGCTTACCAGAAAGCCGTGCTCCTGTAAAAAGTCAGTCGTGATACCGGTACTGCGTGCCTGACTGAACTGCTCCACGTACTTGGCGATGATGTCTACCTCAAGATTAACCGGGTCGCCTGCCCGTCTATCGCCGAGCGTGGTGTGCTGACGGGTATACTCAACGATAGAGACCTGAAAAGAGCTGCTATCCTTAGCCGTGACGGTCAGGCTGACGCCGTCAACACTTATAAAACCCTTTTCCACTATATAACGCATCACTTCAGGTGGTGCATCAAATTTCATTATCACCGCTCTGGCGTCCCCGCTCACGGAGGATACCTTTCCTGTAGCGTCAATATGCCCCTGGACCAGGTGCCCTCCCGCAGGACCCCCGTAAGACAGAGGACTCTCCAGATTAACCCTGTCTCCGGCAGCAAGCGACTCAAGGTTTGACCGACCTTCTGTCTCCGGCATCACGTCAACCGAGAAGGAATTAGAGGTCAGTCCGGTCACGGTCAGGCACACGCCGTTAACGGCAATACTGCTGCCCGGTTCAAGTTTCTGAAGAACCGCACCGGCAGTAATGACAAGCTTTCCGCTCTGGGCTGAAGCTACTTTACCTACTTCTTCTATAATTCCGGTAAACATCTATTTTCCGAATTTAAAGCTGTTGACAGGGCTGGTTTCTTTTTCAGTGAATTGTACCGTTCCCTGCCGACAGATATAGTTCCTGATAAAAATATCAGCGGCTCCCGACGTAGCCACTCATCATCAAATCCTCACCGAACCTCTCAACCGTGACATGGTCGAGCTTGATAGCCTCCATTATCTTATCGACCCCTTTACCGGCAACCGCTGTCTTTGCTTCTTTTCCGCCGATGATAACAGGAGAGATGAAAGCGATTACCTTGTCAACGAGCCCGCGGTCGAACAGCGAACCGAGAAGAATCCCCCCGCCTTCGACCAGCACACTGGTAATCCCCCGCTCTCCCAGTGTCTTAAACAACTCTTCGAGGTCCAGCAGACCTTCTTCCGAAGGTAACTCCAGCAGCTCAACTCCGACGTTGACGAAAGCCGACTTCTTCTCGGACTCAACCATCCTGTCCAGAACCAAAAGTGCTTCACCCGACTCATTGAATACCTGTGCAACCGACGAGGTACGACCTTTGCCATCGATAATGACGCGGAGAGGTTGCTTCTTTGCCTCGCCTCCCTTACCGGCATAGCGGCAGGTAAGGCGGGGGTTATCGGTTATAACGGTATTGGCTCCCGCCATGATTGCATCGGAGGTGTATCTCAGATAATGGACGTACTTCCTTGACTCTTCGCCGCTAATCCACTCGGAATCACCGCTCCTGGTGGCGATTTTACCATCCATACTTACGGAGAACTTTGCCGTGACAAAGGGCATTCCGGTGGTGATATACTTGATATAGGCTTCGTTAATCTCCCTGGCTTCATCCTCATGCTCTCCCACAAACGTCCTGATGCCTTCCTTCTGGAGCTCCTCTTCACCCCGTCCTGAGACAAGAGGATTCGGGTCAATCATAGCCATGTTAACCTCTGATACACCGGCGGCTATGATCGCCCTGGTACAGGGGGGAGTACGACCCTGGTGACTGCACGGCTCCAGAGTAACGTACATCACGCCATCGCGGGCTTTTTCACCCGCCTGGTTTAACGCCATCACCTCGGCATGCCAGGAACCCGGCGGCTGTGTGTAACCCTGCCCCACAACCTCACCGTCCTTGACCACCACCGCGCCGACAGCCGGGTTAGGGCTGACCTGACCCAGTGCCAGCTTCGCCAGTGACAGAGCCTGCTTCATATAGTCCATACTATCGCCATTCTAGCACTATAGAAAAAAAAAGTGCAAATTAAGTCAATACCCTCAGAATTTTTGATTATTTTGTCGAAAGTACTAAGCACGAAATCCTAAACTCAAAATACTGTTATTCACTTAAATTTAGGATTTAGATATTAGTATTTAGTGTTTTCCCTGGAGATGAAGTATAATAAAGACCAGCCTACATAAGGAGAATCTCCGAATATTGAAGACCATAATCCGTGACGTACTGATGGTCGTCGTCATAGCGGCGGTACTCATCGCTGGATTACAGGTTACCGTCCAGAGAATCGTCGTAAACGGTCATAGCATGAATTACACTCTCCACGACGGACAGCAGTTACTGGTTAACAAAATCGTGTACAGGTTTCACGAACCAGAGCGTGGGGATATAATAGTCTTACACCCGCCACCTGAAGTAGACAAAGAAAATTTCATCAAACGTATCATAGGCCTGCCGGGTGAAAAAGTGGTGATACACGATGGCAGGGTATTTATCCATAAAGAAGACGGCTCCGTGATTGAGCTGGATGAACCTTATGTCACTAATCAGGCGATAAGGTCATACCAGGGAGAAAAAATCCCCGAGGGCGAATACTTCGTCATGGGCGATAACCGCATCAACAGCGGTGATTCCCGCGCCGGCTGGACACTGCCCCGCGAGGATATAGTCGGTAAAGCCTGGTTCTCTGTCTGGCCGTCGAAATACTGGGGAAGTGTCTTCAACTATGATTTTCATGAAAACGAAGAATAACGCCGCAGACGGCCGCTTCACTCCCGAAACGAGTTCATCACTGATATAGCTGTACCTCCAGGACCGGCTTCTATTTTTCTTCCACCAGCTCTACCTTGGGTTTTACACCCCGGTTGACCACGTTCCTGGGCCACTTCCCGCTGAGTATCCTGGCCACCTCACGCACCGGATTTACCGGCTGCATGTCCAGCGCAGCGTCCGAATAGGAAGCACTGTGGGGAATCACTATAACATTGTCCATCTTGAGCAGGGGATTGTCCGGGTCAATAGGCTCTTTCTCAAAGACATCCAGTCCGGCACCGGCAATCCACTTCTCCTGCAGAGCTTTGATAAGAGCCGCTTCATCGATAACGCTACCCCGGGCAGTATTGATTATGTAAGCACTCGGTTTCATCTGCCTGAACTCTTTCTCGCCAAGCAGATGAAAGGTCTCATCGTTCAAAGGAGTGTGAACAGAGACATAGTCGGATACTTTAAGCACCTCTGGCAGGTCCATCAGGGAAATTTTATACTCATCGGCAAGGGACTTTTCCAGATAGGGGTCATAGCCGACAACGCTGAGCCCGAAGCACCGGGCTTTCTCAGCTACCATCCGCGCGATAGCACCGCATCCTACCAGTCCCAGAGTCTCTCCGTGGACCGAGCCCATCGGAGGAAGGGCACGTTTGGCGTCTATCCAGCGACCCTGCCTGACCAACTCGTGCTGAAGCACGAGCTTCTTGGCACAGGCAAGGATTAAGGCAACAGCGTGATTGGAGACCTCTTCAACACACCATTCGGAGGCGGGGTTGTTGACGACAATGAGACCGTTATCGGTAGCGGCGTCAACATCGATTCCGTCAAAGCCGACTGAATAGGTAACTACCGCCAGACATTTCGGCAGTGACTCAATAACGCGGCGGGTAAACATATGCCCTCCCAGGACGACATCGACATCCTTTGCCACCTCGATTAACTCGTCCTCGGTACGGCAGTTGACTTCCACTACCTCGGCATCTATTCCGGCTTTAGCCAGCTCGGCGCGTTCTATATCCATCGAACCGCCCTTGAGCTTGGCAAAACCTATAATTTTGTACTTACCTGCCATTATTCCCCTCCTTTAGAGGTCGTATTCTACGCCCAGCTCCTTCGCCAGGTCCTGGAGCGACGAGACTATAGACGGATGAAGCGGAATACCGTCCTTTTTTCTCTTTCTCTCTATATCCCGCTCGATTTCGCCTGCCAGGTATATCCTGTCTACACCGGGGGCTTTCGGCAATGCCCGGTATTCCCTTATCATTCCGTCCATTGCCTTCTTGAAATCACCAACGGGCATAAAGCCATCGACACGAAGAGCCCCGAAGAAATGACTGCCCGCCATCTGGGTATCCGGAGCCGAACCGGAAAGAATCCGGCACAGGATATCAACCGCTACCGCCAGCCCGAAGCCCTTGAGGCTGCCAGTCTGCGGTGTACCACCGAGGGGTAGCAGCGCCCCTTCCTCGTAGTACTTCCCGGGGTCGGTTATGGGTTTCCCCTCTTTATCCACCACCCAGCCTTCCGGCAGTGGCTTACCTTCCCTGCCTGCTATCTCTATCTTTCCGCCAGCGACCACCGTCGCCGCCATGTCCAGTACAAACGGGGTTTCCTCTTCCGCCGGAACGGCGATGCTTATAACGTTAATGGTAACACCCTTCCCCACGCTTCCCGGTGCTACCATGCCCTTGCCGCCCACCGTCATGGACACGCCAATCATATCGCGAGGCAGCGCCATCATGGCATAGTTGCCGCCGGCTCCGAAGTGGGTACTGTTGCGAACGGAAACAAAACCGGCGCCCGTTTCTCCAGCCCGTCTCATAGCCTCCGTCATAGCCCGGTAGCCGACAACAAAACCCAGACCACGGTCGCCGTCCATTATAGCCGTCGAAGGAGCCTGGCTGAAAATTTTCGTTTCTGGATTCGGATTGGTACGACCCGACTGGACAGCCCTGACATACATCATCAGGTGACCGACGCCGTGGGAGTCTATGCCCCGGAGGTCGGTAGCGACAAGTATATTCGCCGTTACCCGGGCATCCTCTTCCGGGACACCTGCTTTCTGAAGTATCCTGTTGGTAAAATCGTTCAATCTGTCAGCGTTAACGGTACCTCTCGCTTCAGTCATCCAGTCCCTCCATTTTTATATGATTTTCCGTGTCTGGAGTATACTATGTCGCATACTCCATTTCAACTC